>JBAXRV010000010.1:0-39540 GCA_037131045.1 Actinomycetes bacterium | reverse complement strand
ACGGTTTGATCGCGACGAGTATCGGTACAAATCCGACATTGTTCATTGGATGCCACATTGAAACATGAGCTACAAAATCTCACGTTTTCTCTGACATCAATCAGTAACCGGCCAAGACGTTCAACATCTTCAGGAGCACTGGCCAATAAATAGAAGGCAATACGAGACGCGCCTTTGGGGCCAACTCCTGGCAATCGGGCAAACTCATCGATGAGATCTTGAACGATCCCTTCATACATGCTGCTCATCAGCTACGAGAACCTTCATCGATAACTTTGGCACCGAGAATTTCTTGGACAAGCGCAACTCCAGATTGCGTTGCAAGATTCTCATCGTCAGGCGCGGCGTCACCGGAATCAGCGCTAGCAGAAGTTTTCGCACTTTTCGGAGTTGAGACATTTGGCGCTAGCCCACCCTCAACTCGCACGGTGGCTCCAAAGAGTTGTGCAATTGCATCAGCGATGAGTGCAAAGTGTGGAGGATTGCTTGCAGCATTCATGGTGCCGGTATCACCAAAGCCAATTGCAACGACGCCATTTGAAAGTGACAGCGGCGCCGTATTTCGTAACATCGCCCCGGTGACTTTGCTGGTGTTATTCGCAGCCTTAATCAGATCTGCCCAATGAGTGCGCAGCAACTCGATAGTGAGTTCGCCGGTTGTAATGCGCTCAATCGTTAGTTCATTGGCGGCAACCTTAACTGGCTCTTTCTTTGTTGCTGGTTGCGATGTTACTTGCGACGGTTTCAACGGCGCGCTCGAACCTCGAGCAGGAGTTGGCGGTGTCGGTTTTGCAGGTGCACTCGCGGCGCGCGTAGTAGCAGTCGGTTCAACAACGTGAGGTGTGTGAACGGAATCATCACTATCGGTGTCTGCTGGTGACACATCTGAATTTTTGGGTTGTGCTGAAACAGGTGCCGGTGTAGCAGGTTGACTAGACGCTTGGACGTGAGCCATTGCTGCAGCTTGGCTGGGACTTCGCACTGCCGGTGCGTGACCAGCTGATGAGACTGCGCCTTGTTCTAATTTGGCAACACGTTGCGCTAAGTCATCAGTGACTTGGGGCGTAACAAGGCGCGCGGCAAGAAGTTCCAACTGGAGCCGAGGCGAAGCAGCACCGCGAAGTTCGGATAACCCAGAACTTACGAGATCAGCCACTCGAACAAGTTGAGGTGGCGTAAATAATTTTGCTTGTTCTGCAATGTCGGCAATCTGTTCAACGGGCATGTCAAAAAGTCCCGATGTTGTTGCATCGGGTACTTGCGTGGCAACTACCATGTCACGCAGACGTTCAAGCAAGTCAGCTACGAATCGACGAGGCTCGTGTCCTGAATTCACAATTTGATCGATTAGATGAAATAGCGCAGCGCCGTCTCCACCAGCGATTGCATGCACAACTTGTCCAAGAATGACTTCATCAGTAAATCCCAGCTGCGACACGGTCTGCGCATAGGTAATGCCTTCGGGTCCGCTTCCTGCAATCACTTGACCCAGGACTGATTGCGAGTCACGTACCGAACCAGCACCTGCCCGTGCAATTAAAGCAAGTGCTGCTGGCTCAGCCAGAATTTCTTCTTCGTGACACAGTTTGGCCAGATGCTCTTGCAGAACTTTTGCGGAAACCAGCCGGAATGCATAGTGATGCGTTCGTGATCGCAAAGTTGTAAAGATCTTGTCAGGTTCCGTTGTAGCAAAAATAAAGCGCAGGTGTGGTGGTGGTTCCTCAACAAGCTTCAACATCACGTTGAATGCAGCCGGAGTCAGTTGGTGGGCTTCATCGATGATGTAAACCTTGTACTGAGAGATTACCGGTGCATAAATAGCCCGTTCGCGCAGTTCTTTAGCATCTTCAATCCCACGATAGGTTGCCGCATCAACTTCAATGACGTCAATCGAGCCAGGTCCATTCGGTGCTAAATCAACACACGATTGACATACTCCACACGGCGTTGATGTTGGCCCATTCACACAGTTCATCGATCGAGCCATAATGCGCGCCGACGATGTTTTGCCACAACCGCGAGGACCGGTAAATAAATATGCGTGATGGATGCGATTGCTATCTAACGCTCGAGTGAGCGGGCCAGTGACATGATCTTGACCTATAACGTCAGCAAATTGCCCAGGGCGATATTTGCGATACAAAGCCAATGACATACCTATGAGAGTAGTCGTTGCATGTGACTTAAGAATATGAAAGGACCCCTCACACACCCGCTAGAGCCCGCTTATCCTTGCTGCCTTCCGGCCCTAGGGAGGTTCACAGGGTAGCGCCGCATGAGGGGCTGTTGCCAATTCTAGGGTCAGTTCACGGTTGGCTATTTTCCCCTCTTTACAGGTAATCTCTGCGGTGGAGGATTCGCCTAGTGGCCTATGGCGCTCGCTTGGAAAGCGAGTTGGGTGAAAGCCCTCAGGGGTTCAAATCCCCTATCCTCCGCGCACGATCAAAACGCCCCGCAAGGGGCGTTTTACATGTGCGAAGAGTCGTCGGGATGTGGGAGGAGTTCACCTCATCGCGCAGCGTTGGCCCTGTCAGTAATTGACTAGCTCTGGTACACGTGTGGTGCAAGAATCGCCACGTCGCGTAGATGACGGTATTGCTCGGCATAATCCAAGCCGAAGCCAACAACAAACTCGTTGGGGATGTCAAAGCCAATGTAGCGAGCATCAACCTGAACCTTGATGGCATCAGGTTTACGCATCATCGTCATGACATTGACCGACGATGGGCCACGCGATGCCAAGTTACGAATCAGCCATGACAAAGTCAGCCCAGAATCCAGAATGTCTTCCACAATAAGTACGTGGCGATCTTTGATGTCAATGTCTAAATCTTTAAGAATCCGCACAACTCCGCTGGATTTTGTGCCGTGGCCGTAAGAAGACACAGCCATCCAGTCCATGTGTAACGGAATACTAATCGCCCGAGCTAAGTCAGCCATAACCATGACCGCACCCTTAAGCACACCAATCATTAGTAGTGGCTGATCAATGTCGGCGTAGTCCTGATCAATCTGTGCAGCAATCTCACGAATTCGAATATCAAGTTGCTCGTGCGAAACAACGATTGATGTGAGGTCTTTTCCGAGATTAGCTGCTTCCACGAATTACTCCTTATGGGTCCTATAGAACATCAGTTTGCCACCCTGTCGTTCACAGTTGAGTGAGCCGGGTAGGTTAAGCGGTCCTTGCCCATGCCAATTGGTAATCAAAGCATCAATAGCAAGCACGTGATCGCGTGTTAAATCGTTTTGGTTAGCGCCTTGGGAGATTGCAAGTTCGCGTAGCACCCGATACCGCACGGCGGGCAATAACGCTGCAAGTTCTTCAATTCCATCAGACGATGACTTGTGGGCCAACACATCTAAAGCGTCCGCGTCTTCTCGCAACATGTCAGCAGTTCGCGCCAATGCAGCAGCAACCCCAGGCCCTAGATCTCGTTCCAGAGTTGGAAGCGACGACTCACGGACTCGTACCCGAGCAAATCTGGTTTCCGAATTGTGGGGGTCTTCGTAAATATCAAGATCGTGCACCGTTGCTCGTACCTGCTCACGACTTAATGCAAGCAGTGGCCGTCGATAAAGGCCGTCAATAGAACGCATGCCTGAGAGCGAACGAGCACCAGATCCTCGAGCAAGTCCCAACAAAACAGTTTCCGCTTGATCGTCACGTGTGTGGCCCAGTAATACAGCCTTGATGTCATTATTCTGCGCAAAGAATTCAAATGCCGTGCGGCGAGCATCCCGTGCTGCAGACTCGAGTCCGCCCGATCCTGGCCCAGATTGCACGTCAACTGGAATCATGACAACTTGCGTGCACCCGAGTTCCGATGCCATCACAACAGCGCGGGTAGCAACATCATGTGAGGACTTCTGTAATTGATGGTCGATAACAATGGCAGTAACGCTCAAACTGAGTTCTTGTCCGACATGTACCGCGGCGCGCACTAAGGCAACGCTGTCGGCGCCACCTGACAGCCCTACAGCGATTCGATCTCCGGGACCCAAGTCAGAAAGGTGAGCAAGCAACGCAGAACGAATCGTGAGATCAATCATCGTGCACCTCCCATGTACTCGACTTTACGCACGCAGCGAGGACTCAATGCAACGACCCGTACTACTTGCATCCACATTGAGCTAACGAAATTGCAAGTTGATCAAGTGCGGGTCTGGTAGCGATGCCAGATTTCACTCCATTGTCGAGAAACACAAAGTACAACAACTGTCCATCGACATCAATGACTTCACCAGCAAGAGAAGATGCGCTTGAAAGAGTTCCAGTCTTTGCATGAACATAGCCTCGCCCATACTTGACATTCACATACCTGTCTTTCAGAGTTCCCGACACTCCCGCAATGGGTAACCCACTCGTGACGTACCAATACGTGTCTAACTTTGATTGATCTAGCGTCAATGCGCTCATCAACGTACGAGCCGAAACTCGATTGCGCAAACTTAGTCCACTACCGTCGTGTAGCTCAACGTTATTCATGTCAATACCTAATTGGCTAAGAGCCTGCATTTCAGCGAGAGCCGAACCTTCGAAAGAACTATCTGTTGCGGCTCGTCCTATGTGATGTGCAAGAAACTCAGCCATCGTGTTGTTGCTTGTCGTCAACATACGTTCGACTATTCCGCCAACAGTTGTAGATTCCACATGCACAATGTCAGTGGCGCTCATTGCAGGTTTCATCGACTCACCTACCGTTGTTGGTAGACCCCGCGCAGTCAGAGCTCGCGCTAAATATTGAGCAGCCCATAATCCCGTATCGCCATACGGTGTGGACTGTCGTGTCACTCCGAAATCAACCGTGAGTCCAGTCACCAGCGACACTTCTCCATCTGGCACATATTCAGGTGACCACGAGTCAGCTGTCGATTTCCCGGTGAAGTAACTTGCGTCGTAGTTCAATACAAATGGAGTACCGCGATCCGTCACTTCTTGGTTAATAGCATCTGCTAACTGATCTAGCGATGGTGGCTGCTCTACTCCTGCAGGTTTGCCGCGCCACTTCTTTGGTGTGCCACTAACTAGTGTCGGGTCACCGCCACCAACCAAAGTCAGAACCGTACCCTCACGCCACACGCTGGTCGTAAATCGAGTTTGGCTTCCCAATACTTTTAAGGCCGCTATCGCAGTCAGGATTTTCAAGGTCGAAGCAGGCTTGAGAGAAACATCTTGGTTTTTTGAATACAGCACGTCCTGCGTTACTGGATCAACGACCAGCACACTGTAGGACTTATTAAGAGGGTTAGCTGACAATGACTTTTCTAGCGCAGCTGATATTCCCGCTGCTGATGCTAATGAACTATCTAGCGCAGTAGGAAATACTGAGCCAATTACAAGCGGCGGAAGCGGATCAGTGCCAGCAGTCGTTGGAGACATGAAACCTACAACACCCGCGAACGCTAGTAGAGCCGAAGCAACCACTCGTATCTGTGAATGTTTCACGTGGTACGCCATTCTCCGTTGTAACTAAGAGAACATCGGGTGATGCTCTTACACTGAGAACAGCGTACGAGTGATTTGAAAGCAAGGTGCCAACCATGTCCATGGAATTTGATGTCCTAGTGGAAATCCCTGGCGGAAGCCGCAATAAATACGAGGTCGACCATGAAAGTGGCCGACTGCGCCTGGACCGGATGCTGTTCACCGCGACTCGATATCCGCGTGATTATGGCTTTATTGAGAACACTCTCGGGCAAGATGGCGACCCACTTGATGCCTTAGTCCTCATTGAGGAGCCCACGTTTCCAGGTGTGCTCATTAAGTGCCGCGCCATTGGGATGTTCCGGATGCGAGATGAAGCGGGCGGCGATGACAAAATCATGTGTGTTCCAGCTCGCGATATTCGCAAAACCCATTTACAAGATATTGAAGACATGCCCGAATTCGAACGTCTGGAAATTCAACACTTTTTTGAAACCTACAAGGATCTTGAACCCGGCAAGTCAGTAGAAGGTGCGACCTGGGCAAACCGAGATGCCGCTGAGGATGAAATTAGAGCCTCGATCGCGCGTTTTATTTCTCACTAAAAATTATTGAATCGTCTCCGCAATCACTCGAAAGTTCCGAGCCCCGCGACTGGCAATAAGCTCACCATTGCGATCGTCGATCAATGTGAGTAGTTGAATCCCAGCTAAGGAATCTGCCGGGGACACATAGAGGTAAATACCATCAGGATTTGTTGGATCAATCTGTCCTTCTGGAGCAACAGAGCCAATCGGCACATCTGGATACTGCTTCCAGGCTCGTAAATCACCATCGGGATCAAACAGATACGCACCGTCACCCATAAAGATTTTCCCGGTCGCTACGTTCTCAAAAATTGGCCCATGATCACCCATGTAGAAATCTTTGCTTGTTGTATGGCCCTTATCAGGATGGATCCGAATGGTTTCATCAACAGACAAGACTGTGCCTGCGGGAAAGGTGAGGTGACGTCCATACTTGCCCTGAAGACCACTGTCGCGCACCCACCAGCCTGCGAGATTCACTGCTGCTTTTCCCTTATTTGTGATCGACATGTATTCGCCGTTGCCGTTACGCACGTCATTTCCTGGTGAGTTCCACATCACGCCTACATCAAGTACAGCGTCTTGGCTTGGCCCAGCCCCACAATAATCAGTCTGGAACAGTCCAACTTTTCGCTGCGCAGCCCATTGCGAGAACGCCATGTAGTACCAGTTGTAGGAGTACTCGGTTGGGTGAAGCATAGGCAAAGCTAATCCCTCAGCAACTAAGTAAGCACCGACATCACGCCAGGCTCCATCCTTCAACACTGAAATGTACCGATATTCACGGCCACGACTTTTTGTGGCTGATTTAAACGATTCGAGACGTACTTCTTGGTTGTCAATAAGTTCTCTGAGTCGCACTGTGGCTTGTGCAGCATGACACTCGCCTGGAATCCCGACATTGCTTGCTGGGTAGGCATATTGCTCCATCGCCTGCAGGCTCAGGAGACGAATTTTTCGATTCGCGCCTGACGTCAGGTGGATGAGAACTGTGTCCCCGTCATATACCCGAGTGACAATGCCGTGTTCGCGCGCATCAGGAACAACGGGCGTTGGGGAGTCGACAGCTTGAGCAGTGCCAGGAATACCCAGCCCGGTGCAGGTGGCTGCAATGCAGACAATCACCGTGTTAAGGAATCGGTTGCGCATGTGCCACCTCATTTCACCAGGGGAGAATCTACAGTCTACCTGAGGTTCATTCGGCAGAAATCCGCCAAAATGGAAGGGTTTAGACGCGAGCAGCTTCCACGCCGGCAAGGAGTCGAGCCACAACATCGTGTGCGCTCCAGCCAGTGGGGAAATCTTTGAGCATGGCTTCCACGTCACTAGTAGTCGCACCAAGAGTCAGTAACGGTGCTTCTTTATAACCGTCTGGTCGTTCCTGACCTAAGCCAACCGCTGCGGTCAGCCCGTTACATAGACAAATTCGGGCACGAAGTTCTTCTTCGTCGCCGCCCTTCTTTAAGAACGGATCTTCGGGCTCGGCAGCACAGCGATACGAAACTTTGCCAACCTCATCAATGTGGCTAGAGCGTAAATAGCCCAAGTCGCATAACCGTGGTCGCGCTTTGTAGACTTCGTCGGTTCCCATGGTTCCAGGAAGCTCAACAACTTTAAATGGAAAGCCCGTTGGAGATGCGCGGTGATCGGTGCGCACTTTGAGGTTGCCTTCACGGGCAGCCTGCAACATTTGTTCGCGGTATTCAGGAAGCAATCCGGATTCATTCGACAAGGCGAACAGTGAGCCAACTTGCACGCCCTCTGCGCCCATCTCAACTGCTTGCTTCACGGAATCAGATGTCGCGCGTCCACCAGCTAGCCAGAACGGCAAACCCACATCGCGCACCTTGTCGATATTTGCTTCGTCTAACGGACCGTAGCCCGTTTCAGTTTCTTGCAGACGACGCGGAGGGGCATTGTGTCCACCGGCCATGAAGTGTTCAACAACAAAACCATCGGGTCGGGTGACTTCATTTCGTGCCAAGTAAGACGCTAAGACTTCAGCAGTCACAATCGCAAGGAATGCAGGGCGGGGGAGTTCTGGTGCTGCACCAAATGATGCCTTGGGATCAAATTCCAAAATCGGCGCAGCCATACCAGCGGGACGATCTGAGTCAATCGTCAGTCCACCTGTGAGTCCGCGCGAGAAGTCGGTCATGAGTTGTGGAATTTCGCGAGGGATTCCAGCACCCATCAAAATCGCGTCGACACCGGCGAGCATCGCACCATACAGCGCAGCGGGAGTTGCAGTTTGTAGCTTCTCGAGAAAGTTGATGCCTACCTTGCCAGTACCAGCTTGCTTGGCTAACCACACTTCAACAAAGTTTGCGGCAACAGTGAGTTGATCATGTTCGGTGTGAGCCTTGATGCTAATTCGGCGCATAGGGCGAAACGGCTTGCCCTGACGACCTTCGGGTAAATAGAAAGTTTTAAGAATATGTTCGGCAACATCTTGGTACGGGAATGCAGCAAGCGCTTCGCGCATGTGCCCACCTTCGTCGCCATTTTGCAACCGACGAGCCACAATGGTCTCTAATGCGGTTCCGGAGACAACGCCCATTTGGCCATCGCTGGCTACAGTTTTGGCGAGGTACCAAGACGACACTGCCGCACCCATGCCGCCTTGAATGATCGGGGGTAAGCCAAGTTCGTTCATCAGCACTCCTTGTGCATGTGTGCCTTGCAGGCTACGCCACCGTAACCTACGCTAGCGTAACCTACGTTACCGTAGGTTGGACATTCTGCAAGGTGAACCGCCCGTTAAAAATGGGCTACGACAGTAAAAGGGTGTCCAAACCACGAACCAGACCCACCCGATTAATGACTTCCTTTGCGGCAATCAGGGTGCCTGCCACGTACGGCATAGCCGAATTCCCCGCATCAAATCGGATGGTTAGCCGCTCATCCGGCAAGCCAAATACCGTCTCTGTGGCTACTACATAGCCCGGCATCCGGATGGAGTGCACCTGAGTCCCATCAATGTCAGCTCCGCGCGCTTCCTGTGGACCTGCGATATCCGAGACAGCAATATCGAATTCCGGCCGATGCACTGCGCTGAGGCGTTCGGCAAGTTCGCGCGCTGTTCCACTGGGCACATCCGGCTTCGTTGCACTCGCATAGTCAATGACTTCCCAGCGAGGCAGGTGTTTAGCAACCAACAATGCAGCGGCTTGCGCTAAAGCAGCAGTGATTGCAAAGTTGCCTGCTGCCACAACCCCGACAGACTCAGCGCGTGCTGCTTTATCAATCTGGGCAAAATCGACAGCAGTTAAACCTGAGGACCCCACAATTGCATGAACTCCGTGTTCGATACCAAGCAAGATGTTGGCCTTCACACAATCATGTGACGTGTAATCAATGAGCACGTCAGCACCACTGAGCGCGCTTTCGAGATCACTGACAACAGGAACGCCCCAGTCGTTACCTTCCAGTACCTGGCCGAGATCTTGACCTGCCGTTTGTCGAGCTACAGCGCTGACGAGTTGGAACTCGTCGGATTGCCGTATGGCTAATGCAAGGGCGCGACCAGTCCAACCTGTGGCGCCAGCGAGACAAATTTTTATCATGCACGAAGTGTGCCATGTAACACTTAAATTGACTACGCCACCTGCCAAGAACGCCAGAAAGCGAGATGATGAATAAAGACGCATTCTAAGGAGAGATCATGGATCTCAATGGAAAATTTGTTATCGCTGTCATAACCCGAGATGAAACCCGCATTTGGTCAACAGATGCCAAACGGGGCGACATACCAACCACAATTGCACTTCCTCCAGTTGATCATCACCATGTTCGTGAGGCGCAGCATCACGGTGGACACGAATCCACCAAGAATGATCGGCCCTACCACGAGGCCATTGCGCAGGCGCTTCGCCCGGCTGGCGAAATTCTTCTGATTGGTCATGGGAAAGGCAAAGGCAACAGCATGTTGCAGTTCGTCCAATTCCTTGAAAGCCACCACCATGACATTGCGGCACATGTTGTCGGCACTGTAGAAGAGGACATCGTGGCTATGACCGAACCCGAAATACTCGCTGCTGCCCGAAAGTGGATTGCCACGCACCGAACATTTATTTGAACATCTATTTAAGAGTGCGATGCCACATCATCACTTTGACACGTTTCCGGGCGAGGCTCAGTGGTCGAGTGAGATTGAACCATCCGTTGCGTCAATTTGTTCAAGAGCGCGCACATCTTTTACTGACAACATCGCGATTAAGACCAGGCTCGTGATTGCGGCAAACCAAAGCAAGGAGTGCTGAGTGCCAATTGCTATAACAAGTGGTCCAGCGAGTAAGAGACCTAAGGGCGCAAAAAACAGCGAACCAAAAGCATCGTAGGACACGACGCGCGAAAGAGATTCACGCGGAATGTGGGTCTGCAATGCGGTTTGCCAGATCACCATAAAGAAATCCATCGCAAAGCCGCACACGAACCCAGTCAACATAATGATGGGAATGTTGGTTGTCAGGCCGATACTTGCAAACCAAGCCGCAAGCGCAAACTGCAAACTAAGTCCAACGAAAATCGGATGGCGCGGTTTAATCCGCATAGTTGCTATCACGCCAAGGACCATGCCCACAGAGAACGCCGCAAGTATCCACGACCATGGGCGTGGACCACCCAGCACTGTTTTGGCATGGTACGGACCAATAACGGACAACGCACTTTCAAACATCATCACAATAATCGAATAGCCCGCAACGACGGTCCATACCCACTTTCGGCTTGTGAACTCTTGCCAACCATGGATGAGGTCATCTCGTATCGAGGACTTATCTAACTCGGTATTGCGACGATTCCCCAAGCCCCGTAATTGAAAAACTAAAATCCCGGCAACAAGAAAAGTGAGGCCATCGACCACGATTGCTGGGCCAGATCCGATTGCAGCGACCAAGATTCCACCAGAGACAACACCGAAAATATTTGAAGTATTTGACACTAAGCCCACGAATGAATTCGCCGACTGCAACTGTTCTTCTGGCACAACCTCTGGAACGATTCCGGAGAATGCTGGCCACCATGCAGCGTTTAACGTTCCGCTGAGCAAAGCGATTATGACCAGGCTGGTGATTGTCGCAGTGTGAGTGATGAATGAAATTCCATTTCCTACAACCAATGCGCTCAACAAAATGTCTGACGCGCCGACAACAAGAGCGCGCGGAAAGCGGTCTGCAATCACCCCGCCGACCAACATAAAGGCAACGATGGGAAATAGTTGAGCTGCCATCACGATGCTTAATGTCGCGGGCGTGGCACCTTCAAGGTCGAGCACGCCAAACGCTAACGCGATTGGTGCTAATCCATTTCCGAAGTTTGAAATTGTTCGGGCTACTAACAACTTGCGAAAGTTGGCGATATCTAGCAGTTCGCGAGTCTCGGTTCTCATAACAAGTACTAAGACTAACGGTGTGACAGATCAGCTCCGGAATCGTTTACCCAATCAATGACACCTTGCCAGGGTCCCCAGCCATCTTGCATTGCAAGATGAGCAGCACCTGGCAGCAACACAGTCTCGAATTCCAGCACGTCAGAGAAGGTTTGCCGCACGCCACGGGGAATCCACGGATCTGCATCACTGGCTAAAATCGTGGTTTTCCCTGCTGCAGCATGCAAGCGTTGTTTCAAAGCATCATCTCCGAGTTCGAGCGGAAAGCCTACGGCTGCTTCACACAGATCGGGATCAGCCGGTGCGACCAAAAGCACCCGATCAACTATTTCCGGCACAAGCCCGCGCATCACTAAGTGCATCCACGTTAAGCAGCCCAGCGAGTGTCCGATGACAATTAGTTCATCGGTTCCAAGTTCCTGGAGCATTTCTAGTTCTGCCGCGGCCACTTCTAGCCATTCATCGACAACCGGGTTCTCCGTGTTAGGCAATTGCGGATACATGACTTGATGGCCCTGGTTTCGCAGCGCCGACACAAGTCGGTGTTGCCAATGGTCGGGGTCACGACGATTTGACCAACCATGGATAACTAACACCCGTTTCATTTTCATTCCTTTGTAGTTGTCGACATTATTAATGCAAAATGTTCACGGCTCGGGCAATTACTAATGCAACGACGATCAGCGACGTTGAAGATTGCAACATCATTAATGCTTTCGCCCATCGAGTCAGCGGCAATACATCGGTAGGACTAAAGGCACTGGAATTAGTGAATGACGTGAATAGATAGTCAAAAAATGATGCTGCCCAATGTGGGGCGGCTAAAGCAGGGTCACTCATCTGCGGAAACATGAAATCTGGAATGTGATACTTCGCTTCGGCTCGTGCTCCTGGTCCGCCTCGATCGCATTCCCAATACCACAGCGCAAAAACTACAACGTTTGTTAACCAAATCGAACCGCCAGCCAACAACAACATGCGAGCATCGTTAACGTGACCATCGAGTAGCGCATTGATGAGGCGAACTACAGAAATTAAATTAGCCAGCGACATCGTCACAACAAGTGCCAAGCTAATTGCGCGAGGGCCCCTGTCATGCGTACTGATCCGCTTTGGATTGAGTACATTGACAACGATCAGCAGCACGGCTTCAAGTGCACAAATTACCCAGGTATACGACGCATTAAAGGTAGCGGGCAACGTCATCTGAAGTGCGATGACGGTCGCAACAACGGCCGTTACTGGCCAACGTGGCTCGCCCTTGTGGACATGGTGCCAGAACGGGAAAACCTGCTCATTTGTTGTCATCTATTCACCTCACTTTGTAATCTATCCGCATTCATGAATAACCCACTTGCTTTGGCAGCTGTGGCAAACAAAATGCTCCGCAGCGTTTGATACTGGCTACGACTACGATTGAGTAGTGAGCGAATATCAAATTACCTCCTGGCGCACTATTCCTTCTTTAGTCGTAGCTCGTGACGAGCAAGACACTGTGAAGGTTTCCTTGGCACAACGCTTTCAAGAGGCCATCGACGAAGCAGCGATGCAAGCCGGCGCTGCCGATGCTGACGCATATATGGATGGGTGGAATCGCAGTGAATGGATCTCACACGATGGCTCACCACACGATGTCGCTGAGTCAGTGAGCAAAGATCTCGAATCCCGGTTAGATGATGCGGCTCTTGCCGAACTCATTTCCCAGATTGCAAATTAAGGAGCATGCGATGAGCAATGTGTACGAATGGCTAGATGCCGGAAATAATCTTGTGGGCGATGGTGCGATGGGCACAGCACTGCAAGATGCCGGTCTCACAGATGGTGGCGCACCTGAACTGTGGAATGTTGAGCACCCAGATCTCGTTGGAGCCATCTTGAAGCGATACGCCGATGCGGGCGCACAGTACCTCACAACAAATACGTTTGGCGGAACTCGCCCACGTCTTGCAATGCACGACTTGGCTGATCGGGTTTACGAATTGAATAAAGCTGCGGCAGAAGTTGCCCGTGACGTAATTAATTCCAGTGATGCCTTATTTGTATTCGGTGACGTCGGACCATCCGGTGAATTGATGGAACCCATGGGTCTACTTACGCCCGAGAGTGCGCAAGAAATTTTCGCGGAACAAATCCAAGGATTAGTAGACGGCGGCGTCGATGCAATCTTGATAGAAACGATGAGCGACCTGGACGAAGTCCGTGCCGTTGTTGCCGCAGCTCGACACGTTGCACCCGAACTTCCAATCGTTGCCACCATGAGTTTTGATACAAACCTTCGCACCATGATGGGCGTGAAGCCGGCAACCGCCATCACTGAGATTGCGGCCATGGGTGTTCGTGTCATTGGTGCTAACTGTGGACGTGGCACCGATGAAATGCGAGTCATCGCACAAGATTTCGTCGACGCGAAACCAGATGGCATACACATCGTTCTCACAAGCAACGCCGGATTGCCGCAACTCGTGGGTGATGAATTTATTTACACCGGCTCACCTGATGACATGGCCGAGTTTGTCAGCGACATGCATGCCATTGGAATCAACGCATTCGGTGCCTGCTGCGGCTCAAATGCTGGCCACATTGCCGCCATTGCTCGAGTACTGAGCTAGAACCTTTCTAGCCATCATCATGACTGAACCCGACCGTAGCAATCTAGGGCCGGGCGAGTTCTATCCCGTCATTGGTGTTGATCCGCATCCGCTGCCTTGGCCCGAAGGCCCGCACTACGATCCAGAACTTTTAGCACTCGGTGATCGACGCAACGTTGTTGACGAATACCGTTATTGGACAGTTGACGCAATCGTTGCGGACTTAGACACGAAACGAAGCCCGTTACACATTGCAATTGAAAATTGGCAACACGACTTAAACATTGGCTCAGTGGTCAGAACTGCTAACGCATTCAATGTTGCAGGAGTACACATCGTTGGTCGTCGTGGGTGGAATCGTCGTGGCGCCATGGTGACAGATCGCTACCTCCATCTTTTTCACCATCCAACGGTCGATGACTTTAAAGAATGGTCCGCCGCAAATGAAGTACCCATTATTGGAATCGATAACGTACCCGGTTGTGGCTGGCTGGAATCAGCAATACTTCCAGAAGCCTGCGTGTTGTATTTCGGCCAAGAAGGTCCAGGAATGTCACCTGAAGGCATCCGAGCTTGCACCCAGGTGTTAGGAATCGAACAACGAGGCTCGACCCGTTCAATGAACGCCTCAGCAGCGGGAGCTATCGCAATGTACGCCTGGGCGATGCAACACAGGCACTAGAGCCGCTACCCGGTTCGGATCGAGAATGATGCACTGTAGGTAAGCCCAACATTCGTACTTGGATGAGGATTAGGCGATTGATCTTGAGTTGCAGGGTCATAAACAAATCGGTAGTACGTGACTCCCGCATCCAATGAGAGTGTCGAAGGAATCCACACCTGACCCATGTCATCTGTGGTTGCAGAGGCACCTAGAACGTCGTACCACGTCGCATCGTTGGCTGATGATTGAAGTTGCACATGAGCATCTGCAAGAAGACCTGTCGTGAGGGTTCCTAGAGTTGTCGATAGCTCAACCTGAGTGCCAGGACCCCACGTCGAATTAGGATCCAAACTGCTTACGAGTGTGGCATCCACCGAGACATCTGTGAACTTCGCTGAGAATGCGTGAATCGCATCAAGGGCGCTGCGCACTTTATCGCAATCACCAGCCACAAAGACGTCCGATGTACCCGTACCTGTCGACACTAAGTTCGAGCACGCCATCATCATGGCGTCACCAAAATCAAGATAAGTGGCAGCCGAAGTCAGATTGTTCAATGACTCAAAAGCTAGTCGCGACATTTTTGTTATGGCAGTGCAGTCGCCTGCAGCAACACACAGCCCATTTCCATGCGTAAAAGGCTCGGTTCCAATTGCATAGCCTGCGTGAGTAATCAGCCATACAAAACGATTCGCCGGACCGTTATTTGTGTGGGAATCCGCAGCTGGCGAATAATCCGCGGTGATGTCTGAACTTGCGCCGGGCATCAGCCCTTGCATGTCTCGAAACGGCCCAGGCACGACTTTGGAAATGAACTTTCCAGAAACATTAGATTTGCCAACATCCTCACCCAATTTAAATGCGGAGTCGGCAAGTTCTTGGTGCGTTGTCCCCACGCCATTAACAGTGAGCTGATCAACCGCTTCACCAAAAAAATCTGAATAGGCCTCGGACAGCGCCTCAGCATCATTTGAAAGGCCACCGTTAAAAGCTAACGCGCTACTGATGCCATGAGACAGTTCGTGCGCAACTACATCGTCAGCTACATACCCCTTACCAAAAAAGATCCCACTGCAGACAGTTGAGCCACAATCAATCGGATTTTCCATGAAGTCCTTGGAGTACCACGCTGTCCAAAATGCATTGGCGTAATACTGGGGATACGTTGCCGAGTACTTTTTAGACTTAGGTTTATATTGGCAATACTGATATCCTTGTATTGCACACACATTTGTAAATGCGCTGATTCTAGGCTGACAAATGTCATCAGTGAGGTGGCCAGTTGAGCATTCACCAGCTGATTTCACTTTGCTGTTGTAGTTCATGAGAGGCGAAATATTCCCGAGATATTGCTCATCATTAATATCTACACCGACGTACGTTTTGAAATACTGAACTGTTTGATTGATGTACGTGGTCGCATTGTTAAATTCCCACTTATCAAGCGCACTTCTTTTGTTCGGACTATTGCCTGCGTTTCCTTTATTGCAAATTGGGAGCGGCGCACTCGAAGCGTTGACATATTTCTTCTTGCTTCGGGAATAAGTCAAGATTGTTTTAGGCGCGCCAGATTTACGATACGACGAACTGGTTCGCTGCATGTCACACACTAAAGGTGATGTGTCAGCTGCATGGCGAATAACTGAACCGCGGCTCACTACATCTCCAGTGGCATCATCCACAATCACAAAAAGTGGCTCTAGGTTCGCACTGAAAAAGTCAACCCGGGCACTCCAACCAAATCGAGAGCCTGAAAGTGAGGAAGGAACAACTGTGCTGTCAATGATGATCGGGGCCAATTGCGAAACCGACACGGAAGCACTCGCCACTGCTTGATCACGTGCTACAGAACGTGCAACAAGAATCGCAGCAGAGTCCACCGTCTGGATCTGTTGTGCAGTCGGAGCGCGGCCAATTTTGGCGGTGTAAGACAACATCGCACCTTGGTCATTTACTGAGATGGCAATCAATGAACCAGAAACCGCCACACCCGCAATGGTTTGAGAGTAGCGAACCGTGGCTAAGTGACCCATATCGATAACTCGCTCGACATCAAATTCGCTGGCATCGAACCCCAATGTGGATGCCAAGTGAATTAAATGTTGATCTGCTGCCCGCTGAGCATCAGGAGTTGGCGTTTTTAATGCTGATGCGTGCACCAGTGACACCATCTGGTTAGTTGCGCTGTGTTCGGGTTTTGGGGCTGTTTTGGCCTGAGATGGTTGAACCAGACTTGAGGTTAAAGCCAGAATGACCAGGCTGCACAAGACTTGACGGCGCGTAGCTACTTTGGGTCCACGCGTGACCTGGTGATTCAACGGCACGTCTTCAATCTACGTCATTAATGGGTGGCAGAAACCACACTGCTGTCTAAGAACTGTCAAAGAGTTGGGTGCGATAGTCTCAACAACACTTGGATATTGGGAGTGCACATGAGCGATTCAATGACTTTACGGCTAACCGTCGGCTTGGCCATCACATTTCTGTTGCTTGCTCTGGCAGCACGGCGCCTGCTGTTTCTCTACCGACTTGTCCGTTCTGGCCAACCAGCGGTTAATCGCACAGGCGATCGTGGCGAACGTATTAAGGCTCAAGCAACTGAAGTCTTAGGGCAAAAGAAATTACTCGCGTGGACAATTCCTGGCATTGCGCACGTTTTTGCTTTCTGGGGATTTCTTGTACTTTCGTTGACAATCCTTGAGGCATTTGGCGCCCTCTTTACTCCCGAGTTTGCGGTACCGGTTATTGGTCACTGGGCCGCTATTGGTTTTCTCGAAGACTTATTCTCAGTCTTGGTAGTTGTCGGCATTGTGATGTTTGCAGTTATTCGGCTGCGTAAAAACCCCGCGAAGCTTGGACGCGAGTCTCGCTTCTTTGGATCCCACACAGGAGCCGCATGGCTCGTGCTCATCATGATTTTTAACGTGATTTGGACATTGCTGTTATACCGCGGTGCGCAATATAACGTGAGCATTGACAAAGGCACTCGCAATTTTCCATTTGTCGATGGGGGTGCCTTTGCATCACAAACCGTGGCTTCGTGGCTTCACCCTCTTGGACTCACCACAAATCAATGGCTAGAGTCCATCGGACTGTGGCTAAACATTGGCGTGATACTCGGTTTCTTGTTGTTCGTGTTGCACAGCAAGCACCTTCATATTGGCGCAGCGCCGCTGAACATTTTGTTTAGCAGACGACCAGATTCACTCGGCGCTTTGCTTTCTATGTACGCGGGAACCGAAGAAGTTAATTTCGAAGATCCACAAGATGACGCCTTATTTGGACGCGGAAAAATTGAAGACTTCACATGGAAGGGCAATCTTGACTTACTAGCGTGCACTGAATGTGGCCGCTGCCAAAGTCAATGCCCCGCGTGGGCTACCGGAAAACCATTAAGTCCAAAACTTATGGTGATGGATTTGCGTGACCACCTGTTTGCAAAAGCGCCTTACATTTTGGCGGGCGAAGCTGCTGATTTATCTGCAATGCCAGAGCGTGTGCAAAATGAAGTTGCTCGCCCCTTAGTCGGAGACCGTAGCGCGGATCCGCATCAGTCAACTGATGGCTACGACGCAACGGGACATCGCAGTAGCCAAGGTCCTGTTATCGATTTCGATGCGCTCTGGTCATGTACCTCGTGTGGTGCATGTGTGCAGCAGTGTCCAGTCGACATTGAACACATCGACCACTTCATGGATTTGCGTCGAAATCAAGTCATGATTGAAAGTGATTTTCCTGCTGAACTCAGTGGCCTGTTCAAAAACCTTGAAACTAAAGGCAACCCGTGGGGAATGAACCAATCAGGTCGGACAAGTTGGATTACGGAAGTTGAATTCCCGATTCGGGTTTTTGGCCAAGACGGCGAAGACAAAATCCCATCTGATGTTGAATACCTGTTCTGGGTTGGATGCGCTGGTGCCTACGATGACCGTGCCAAGAAAACCACAAAGGCAGTAGCTGAGCTCCTTTATACCGCCGGAATTAATTTCATGGTTCTTGGTGATGGAGAAACGTGTACTGGAGATCCAGCACGTCGCGCTGGAAATGAATTTTTGTACCAGATGCAAGCCCAACAAAACGTCGAGGTGCTTAACGAGGTTGGCGCCAAGCGAATTGTTGTAACCTGCCCACATTGCTTAAACACAATTAGTCGCGAGTACCCACAACTGGGCGGTAACTACGAAGTTGTGCACCACACCGTACTGCTCAATCAATTAGTTGCGGAAAAACGTTTGACGTTGCTCACGCCAGAAGATGAAACTGTGACGTACCACGATCCGTGTTACCTGGGTCGACATAACAAAATCTATATGCCACCACGTGAGTTGCTCACAAACGTTCCGGGTGTGAACCTCGTCGAGATGGATCGTAACCGCGAGAAGTCATTTTGCTGTGGCGCCGGTGGTGGTCGGATGTGGATGGAAGAGAAAATTGGTACCCGCGTAAACCTCAACCGTGGTGACGAAGCATTAGCAACAGGTGCAACGAAAATTGCTGTTGCATGTCCGTTCTGTTCTGTGATGCTCAATGACGCGGTGACAGTGCGTGCCCAAGAATCCGGTAAAGACGCGACTGCAGAAGTAGTCGACGTGGCAACACTTTTGCTCGACCGATTGGTGCGCGACTAGTCCGTAATGTGCGTGCGATGAAAATTCGCATGCGAACGACTGGGTGTTGGGCCACGCTGGCCTTGATAGCGCGAGCCATACACACTCGAGCCATAAGGGTGCTCGGCTTCTGATGTCATCCGGAAGAAGCAGACTTGACCAATTTTCATACCTGGCCATAACAAAATAGGAAGAGTCGCTACGTTAGCTAACTCCAACGTCACGTGACCTGAAAACCCTGGATCGATAAAACCGGCAGTGGAATGCGTAAGCAAACCTAAACGTCCCAAACTTGATTTACCTTCGAGTCGAGCAGCGACATCAGTGGGTAACGTGACAACTTCATAGGTGCTACCTAAAACAAACTCACCGGGATGTAATACAAAGGGTTCGTCGCCAGTGGCAGACACTTCGCGAGTTAGGTCAGGCTGTTCGACCGCGGGATCAATGTGTGGATACCGATGATTTTCAAATACTCGGAAAAACCGATCCAACCGAACATCAATACTTGATGGTTGCACCATCGCTTCGCTATACGGGTCAATCCCGATGCGTCCCGAAGTAATTTCGGCTTTGATGTCACGATCTGAAAGCAGCACGGCTCAAGATTACCGATAAGACTGCAGCCAACTGCGCAACAGGTCTGACAAAAAGGCGATAGATTCTAGAAGTCTCGCGGGTGTGGCGTAATGGCAGCGCGTAACCTTCCCAAGGTTGAGGCGCGGGTTCGATTCCCGCCATCCGCTCTGGCCGCAGTTTTGCGCCACCACTAATGAAATACGTGAAATCCTTTTATTCACTGCTCGAAGTAGTGCATCGACGTGCTCTCACATGTACAAACCCTGCTCTTTGCATGCGGGAGTACGCTAAACACATGATGAAAATCCGCTCCGCACTTTCAGCTATTACAGTGGCTGCACTGGTCGTTCTTGGGCCGATCACTGCTGCCAGCGCTCATGCGGAATTGCTCAGCACTAACCCGGCAGACGGTTCATCCGTACTTGCACCACCCATGACTATTTCTCTTACTTTCAGTGAACCGCCGCTGCTTGCAGGAAGCGACATCGCTTTAAGTGACTCAACGGGTGCACCCATAGAAACAGATGCCCCGAGTCTGACCGGGGCCGAAATCAGTGTTCCGTGGCCAGTAGACATGCCGCCCGGTGACATTACGGTTGCGTGGCGAATCACTGCAGATGATGGCCACGTGCAGGACGGTAAATTCACATTCAAAAATTGCGGCGTTGATTCATGCGGTACCGGTATTGGTGGCGCGGGACAACCAACACCAGTTCTCGCTTTACCCACCGCATTAACTGCCGTTGATGATGGCGAAGAAACCGAATCTGGAATTGGCCACACGATTCAAAAGTGGGCAGGCATCGCACTTGGAATTGGTGTGGGTGTTGTGCTTGGAATTGTCATCCGCAAGCGTAAGTAGTAGCTCGGTGTTACACCTGCGTTCGCGAATAGCAGTCTTTCTCATTTCGGCTTTCGGTTTAACAGTTGCTTTAATTGCGGGTCACGGTGCGTGGCATCCGATTGACGTAGGTCTTCCTGATGCTGGTCGAGTCATTACATGGTCGCTTCAGGTGATGTCACTGTGTGCCACATTGCTCGGCGCTCGCATCGCAGGTGGACTTTATGTAATCAGCGTTATTGCGCCGCAAAGCGGTAAAACTGTGACACATGAGAGCAGGAAAGACCTGCTGCACCTCGGACGATTGTCTCTTGTGTGGTCAGGGGCGCTCTTTATCGTCAGCATTCTGACGTTGTCAGTTGTGCTTGGACTTTCCGCCTCTGACACATTTCACCCCGGTGTCCTAGGCACTTACCTTTGGTCATTACCGCCATCACGAAGTTTCGTTATATCGAGCGCGCTCGCACTTGCTCTTGCAGTCATTGGGCTGTTCGTTGTGACGCTTAATTCAGTGGCCTTACTTTCGGCGCTCGCAGTTGCTGGCGTTGTTGCGCCATTGTTGAATAGTCATTCGGCTTCACTTGGCGATCACTCACTCGCACTCACATCATCTGTGATTCATGGTGTTGCAATGTCATTGTGGGTCGGTGGGCTTTGGGCAATGGCGCCTTTCATTCGACAGAACAATGTATCCGTCATTAAGCGCTACTCAGCTCTGGCAACATGGTCAGTCATTGCGCTCATCGTGTCGGGAGTTGCAGCTTCGTATGCCCGACTTGATTCATGGTCAGATTTAATACACTCGGGCTATGGCCAACTTGTTGTGGTCAAGGTGTGCCTGTTCGCCATCATTGCCTTCCTTGCCACGCGAATTCGAGCCAGACTTTCCGCCCAGCGAAGCGTCGCACGCTTTGTTGCGGCTGAATTCAGTGTGATTGCGCTGGCTATCGGAGTTGGTGTTGCACTTCATGCCACACCACTGAGTCGCAGCGCCACACCTCTTCATTCAGCTGCCGAAGAAGTCCTCGGATTTAATTTTCCACTTGCTCCTAACGCGATGCGAGTTATCTTTGGCTGGCATCCCGAATGGCTTATCCTCACTGTTGGTGTCATGTCCTGCGCCTTGTACCTTGCCGGATTGCGAAGGCTCAAGGTCAATTCCATTTCATGGCCAGCATTGCGAACCATGTCGTTTATGACTGGCTTAGGAATCGTCATCTGGGCTACGAGTTCTGGAATTGCAAAGTACGCCATGATTTCATTTGCCTCTCACATGATTCAACACATGATGCTTTCAATGCTTGCTCCCATTTTCATAGTTCTCGGAGCGCCAATAACGCTTGCACTGCGCGCGCTGCCATCACCACACAATGACTCACCCCGTAATTCGCGAGAATGGCTGCTTGCGATATTGCACAGCAACTACAGCCGATACGTCACGCAACCCATTGTGGTTCTAGTGATATTTACTTTTGGATTGTACGGAATGTACTTCACGTCGCTTTTTGCCACACTCATGTCTGGCCACGTAGGGCACATCTTCATGGAAGTACATTTTCTTATCTCAGGGCTTCTCTTTGCATTTGTCGTCATCGGAGTTGATCCTGCACCGCGGTTGGTTCCACATTGGACCCGACTGATGCTGGTCATGGTTGCCATTTCACTTCACGCATTTTTCGCCATTGCCCTGATGCAGTCAACAGTGCCCGTGGGTCACGCTTGGTACTCCATCGTTAGACCGCCTTGGATAGATAATCCACTCACCGACACATACAACGGTGGGGGAATTGCATGGGCGCTGGGCGAGGTTCCGTCGCTGCTTCTCATGGTGATTGTTGCTGTTCAGTGGGCTAAGAGTGACACGAAGTTAGCCGTGCGTCTTGATCGACAAGCTGACCGGGATGGCGATGCCGAACTTAACGCATATAACAAACGACTTACAGCGCTGAATAAGAATGATGCTTAGTGCATAACTCGATCGCGAAGAATTGGGAAATCTTTTCGCCACTGGTCAGCTAAGTCAACGTCAATATCGGCATACACAATTTCTTCTGAGGTGCCGGCCTCAACAATAATTTCACCTTTGGGATTCACAATCATCGAGTTGCCACCGAGAATATAGTTACCATTCACGCCCACTTCGTTGCATGCAATGAACCATGCCTGATTCTCAATGGCACGAGCTTGAATAAGTACGCGCCAGTGATTGATGCGTGGAGTTGGCCAACCAGAACATAATAAAAATGTTTGCGCTCCTTGTTCTTGCTGTGCGCGGAATAATTCAGGAAATCTCAAGTCATAACATGTAGCGATACCAGCACGACCAACTGGGCTGTCATCAACAATCACCACATCATCACCGCGTTCCAGCATGATGGCTTCGCCTTGGTCAAAACCGAACAGATGAATTTTGCGGTAGAACTGGGCAATCGAGCCATCTGGGCGAATAACTAGCGAAGTATTCGATAATTTGTCGCCGTCGTGAAGTTCCACAAATGAGCCTGCGTGCAACCAAATACCTGCAGTGCGCGCTGCATCTTGAAGTGATGTAACGAGTTCACTGTCGCGACTCACTGCATGTGGGCGCAGCGCTGGATTATTAAACGCCCCAACATGCCACAGCTCTGGTAATACTGCGATGTCGCATTTACCTGCTTGCTCAAGAACCAGATCAAGCACGCGCTTAATGCGCACGTCAACGGGTTCGGTGTCCGAAACATCTACTTGTAGAAGAGCAACTCGTGTCATGGCACAAGCGTATCCATGCTCGCTAGATGTCGAGGGTCAGAACATCAGAACGTGAGCGTGACACGCAAGGGTACATCACGCCAATTTCATCTTTATCGGCGTCACTTGTCACTGAATCAAGGTGCAACGGCTTTCCATCCACAACTCGCACTTCACATGTTCCACAGACACCTTCGCCGCATGAAGAAATGAGAGCGCCACCGTTGGAATTAATGGCATTGAGCAAGGATTCACCAGGCTGAACTGTGAATGTTTTACGAGAGCGAGCCAATCGGACTTCATACTGTTTTGCAGGTTCATCAGCCGATCGCTCCACCGCACTGAAACGTTCAAAATGTAGGCGGTCAGATGGCACTCGGGAAATCAAAGCATTAAGCAATGGTTCTGGCCCACACACATAGACCTCACCTTTAAAGCCAGCGAGTAGCGCGTCCAAGTCAGGAGGACCTCCCATGACATCATCCGCATGGACTTTGATGCGCCCAGGGTAAGCCCGCTCGAGTTCATCTACAAAAGCCATCGAAGAACGACTGCGCCCTGCATACAACAATTTCCATTCCCTGCGGTTAGGCAAACTTTCTAGCATCGCCTTGATTGGCGTGATACCAATTCCACCAGCAACGAATAGGTACTCCGATGACGGTTCGAGTTCAAAGTGATTATGAGGACCTGAAATGCCAAGCGTGTCACCTTGTTTGAGCTCATCGTGGATCCATTTGCTACCACCACGCGATTTTGGCGAGTTCAATACTGCAATTTTGTAGTGGCTTCGATCTGCAGGATCGCCACACAATGAGTACTGCCGTTTCAAATCGTTTGGTAAATGTAATGTGATGTGCGATCCAGGAACCCACATAGGCAATTGGGCAGTTCCTGGTAACACAAAATCAATTCCAAGAATGTCGGTTGCTGGAATAAACACATTCGACACAGTCATCGTGGTCAAGTTCTCGCTGAGCTGTGCAGGGCGGCGCCCTTCTACTGTTGCCGAAAGTGTTCGGGCGGACTTCGGAAAAAGGATTCGCACAAACAAAGCAATCGTGGTCAACATGATCAGCACAATTGCGACAATGCGATATACCCAAGCTCGAGTGTCAGTGCCAGTCCAACCCGCATGGAACGAAACCACCATGACCACGACATAACTCAAGTAATGAATTGCTTTCCAAAAACGACGTGGCAGTGCCTTCAACATCAGCGAGGTAAATTGCACAGCGATCATCAGGTAAAAGCAAATAACACCAAGAGCTACTGGCCACGGGCCAAGTGATTCAATCAGTGCATACTTGCTGTGGAAAGGGACTACTAGGTCAGGTACCGAAAAATGTGCATACGAATCGATGTACAACGACACCATGTGAATGCCTACAAAGACCACTGAGAGTCCCGACACCCATCGGTGTAAGTCAAGCAACCAACCAGGATTGTCATTGGGTTTAAGAACCCGAGTAGAAAGCAGAATGCCCCACAAAACACTGACGACGAGTAAAACCCAAGCGATCATTCCGCTAGCTCGAGTGACGTACCACCAAATTGCCGGATCCATTAGACAAAGTTCTCCCAACCTGCGGTTTCGTAACGATTCAACTTATCGTCAATCAAGAGCGCGTCGGCGCCTATCCGCTCTATCTCCTTAATCGCCAAATCGATGGGGAGCATAAAGCACATCTTTGTCAGGACTTCTGCATCAACTGCGCGAGCACACACAACAGTTGCTTGCAGCAGATCTGTGACTGCACTGCGATGGGTGCGTGGGTCGATCAAATGATGGCCTTGGGAAGATGTGCGTGCCAAAGTGCTCGATGTTGCTAAGCCACCGTTGTGCAATGCCACGATGTCCAAGTAATCCTGCTCAACATGTGGATTTTCCACGCCAACAGTCCAACCCTGACTTGTGGGGGCATCTCCTCGCACGGCCACTTCGCCGCCGGCAAAAACACAGATCCCGTCCATGCCTTGTGACATTGCGCGGTCAGCTAACAAATCGGCCGCTAAGCCTTTCCCTATTCCGCCAGGATCAACAGCCAGACCCTGCGGAATTGTTATAGCGCAGTTCTCATTGTCAATGAAGATGTCCCTAACTGTCACATGAGGTAATACGGCGCCATTCCATTGCGTCTTAAATTCTTTGGAGACCGCGCTGGTATCAAAACCATTCTTGACGAGATCATCCAAGACACCCGGGTTAAACAAACCATGTGTGAGCTGAAATCCCGATTTCATTTCATTAAACAAAATGAGGGTCTCAGCACTCACATCAACAGGCTTGCCAAAACTATTGTTAGCTCGCATCAGTTCGCTGTCATTGTGAAACCGAGTCCACAACATTTCTAAATGCTGTGCGTACTTCGCTAGCTCGACAAGGGTATCGACATCACTTCCAACGCCCATGAATTCAAATTGCGTTCCCATCGCAGAAAAATTATGCGATGTAACTTCGCGACCACCACGATCCTGACCTACGGATGCCAGAATCGATTGTGCAATGTCGTGTGTTCTTAACACTTCTTCGTCTTGTGATGGTTTGGAGTCCAGCACGTTTTTGAAGCAGGAGGCGGTGTGGTGGTGCCGCCAGAACTAGCTGCAGGAGTTGTGGTCTTTTTCTTCTTAACCACTTTCTTTTTAATAGTCTTCTTGGCTGGCGTAGCCGCCTTTACAGTTTTTGTTGTTGCAGAAGGGCTTGCCAATGGAGCTGTAGCCGGTGTTGGTGCAGCACTAACAACTGGAGCCGCTGAGTTGGTTACATCTGGCTGCGAGGCTGCCGCTAAGTCAGCTAGATGTGTGTTCCACGAGAAACTTGCCAGCATAGACAAAAATGCTGTGGCAGACATTCCCGCAGTGAAAATGCGAGATGCGCGAGCTGGATGAGGCTTGCGGCGAAATGGATTAGTCATTCTCTTCGCCCTCATCGTCGCCCTCATCGTCGCCCTGACCGGCACCCTGATCGTCACCATAATTAGTTGAAGGCGAGGTTGAAGGCGACTTCCGCTTCTTTTTCGCTGGCGTAGTCGAATTAGTATCCGAGAGAACTGGCGCAATAGAAACATCGGGAATTGGATTGGCTGGATCGCTCACAATCGGTTCTGGAGTTGCTGCCTGCGTTTCAACTGGCACGCCACCGGTAATCGGATCGGAGCTAACTGAGAGCGACGTTGTGGCATCGCCAGATGTGGCAGCGGCACGCGATTGAAGTGCCTGGGTATTAACAGCTGCTGCGGCAACTCCTGCGAATAGGACGCCTGCAAGCGATACTGCTGTGGTTACTCGTGATCTCATGTCTTCAAAGTACCTTTGCTTTTGCCAAGGAAAACCACAACGTTACCCAATAACTGTCCTGACTCATCCAAAATTTGTCTAAAAGTCGCGACCTGCGAAATCTCGGCCATTTTTACAGCAATATAAGGGTGTGGACATTCTTTTGGTCGAAGACGACCCTTCAGTTGCAGCCGGCGTTCTCGATGGTCTGGTCAATGCCGGGTTCAGAGTTACCCATGTCGAAACTGGCAAGCAGGCAATCGCTAACGCCGCAAGTAACCCCTGTGACTTGATTTTGCTCGACTTGGGGCTTCCTGATATGGATGGCCAAGATGTGTGCCGCACAATTCGGCAAAGTAGCCAAACCCCGATTATTATCCTGAGCGCGCGCAGCGAGGAAATCGATCGCGTATTGGCCTTGGAATTTGGCGCTGATGACTACATGGTCAAACCATTTGGGATACGAGAGCTCATCGCGCGCGTCAAAGCCGTTCATCGCCGTACAAGTACCCAACCAGAAGTTCCAACCGGCACCCAGGACATCGGACCAATCAGCATCGATCGAAGGCAACAAAAAGTACACGTCAATGGCGTTGAAATTTACCTCACACCCAAGGAATTTGATTTACTTGCCTACCTGGCCAACGACCCCGGTGCAGTCTTTCGCCGAAATGACATCATGAGCGAAGTGTGGGATACCAATTGGTACGGAACAACAAAAACCGTTGACGCTCACGTGGCAGCCATTAGAAAGAAGCTCGGAAATCAAGACTGGGTTGAAGCTGTGCGCGGTGTTGGCTTTAGGTTAACTGTTCCCACCTCGTGAAACGCTTACTCGCTGCTGCGCTTGTGGGCTTGACCCTGATCGTGCTACTCGTCCAGGACATACCCCTGGCTGGTTATCTGCGTACCGTCGAAACTGACCGAATTTACACGGCACTGGAACGAGATGCCTTCTTGTTGTCCGACAAAGCTCTTGACACTTTAAATGACCCAACTCCTGATCATTTGGACGTGCTCCAGACAGCGCTTGATCGTTACGAAATTCTTAAGGGTGCCCGAGTCGTTGTGGTTGACGTAAACGGAATCGTGGTCGCTGATACGCAACTTCCGACGAAAGCAGGTTCGAATTATCTGAATCGTCCTGAGATTCAAAAGGCACTCACGGGCCAAGTAGACAGTGGTCGACGATATTCCTCCACATCACAATCCGAATTACTGTATGTGGCTGTTCCTATCTACTTTGGAAGTGACTTGCTCGGTGCCATAAGAATTACCTACCCTGCCGCACAAGTTGATGGCACGGTAAGCCAACGTATTTTCGGTTTAGCCATAGTGGCCGGTATCACGTTACTGATCGCAATTCTGGTGGCGGTTTTATTAGCCAATGCAATTTCCCGACGCATCAAAGACTTAGAAGTTGTTACTGACGAATTCACAAAAGGAAACCTTTCGGTACGTGCAAACGAAGATGAAGGTGCGCACGAGATTCGCATGCTTGCCAGATCCTTTAATGAAATGTCTGACAGTCTGTCTCGATTGCTTTCTTCCCAACGAGCTTTCGCCGCCGATGCCTCGCATCAACTGCGCACTCCCTTGACGGCATTGCAGTTGCGCTTAGAGCGAGCCAGCGAGTTAGTTAACTCTGATCCTGCTGGTGCGGCCGAAAGAATCGATGCTGCCACCGAAGAGGCGCAGCGACTCCAACGCTTGGTCGAGGGCCTGCTTGCGTTGAGTCGCGCTGATGCCCAAGATCACCCAGCCCTAACGGTCGTTGACTTGTGCGAATTGGTACGAGAGCGCGCTGAAAGTTGGGAAGCCCTTGCTGATGACCGCGGTATCACGATCAAGGCATCTCAGGAAAAAAGGTACCGAGTGAGTGCGATGGACCACGCAGTTGAGCAAGTTATTGATAACTACATTGATAATGCACTTGCGATAGCTCCTGACAATTCCACAATCACACTTGAGGTAACTCGCGGGCCACGGTACACAACCCTTCATGTGTTGGACGAAGGCCCGGGAATGCCAGCAGCAGATCTCGAGAAAGCTTTCAATAGATTTTGGCGTGCCCGCAGTGACAAAGAAGGTAGCGGTTTAGGTCTTGCTATCGTGGAACGTCTTGTTACGGTAGGCGGCGGCAATGTACGCCTTGCTAATCGAGTGGGTACCGGGCTTGATGCTCAAGCCGATTTCCTAAACGCTTAGTCCGGTATTGCTGGTACTTGCGTTCGCAGGTGGCTTTGGTAATTGGCACATCCGCTCAATCCACATTGCAATAGCGCAGGTAACTATGCTCAAGAGCACTGTGACGGCACAGACGATGACTCGGTCTCGGCTTGCTGGGGAATTCCATGACGACAGATTTACAAGCAGTACCCCAAAATAAAAGCCAGCAACAAGAGCGCCCATGCGTGATGCGGACATTGCCAACGCCGCTGTGCGGGCTGCTACGAGCGGATGGACGCGAGGCTTTCCAGGCTCAGGCTGAATTCTCGGCTTGACCATAATCGCCCATACGAAAAGTGTGAGCGCAACAACGCACATCGTTGCCGCAGTGAGCCAATGAACTGGCAGGCTGTGACCAAACCAGGTGCTCCATAAGCGGGCTACCGCCCAGCCACATGATCCTGCAAGCAGTCCTAATGACGCCAAAAAACTTATCCGAGTAGGTACTAAGTTCATGACTTCTCGCGCCCATCATCAAATACGTCTGACTCAAATATGCGTTCGATGCCAGCATCACTTACTCGCAATGCTAATTCTCGAACTATGCCCAAATGTGGAATGTCACATTCGGGGTCCACTTGCGCCCAAGGCAACAGTACAAACCCGCGTTCCTGGATGCGCGGATGTGGAATCACAAGGGTGGGAGTGTCAATAACTGTGTCACCGATTGCGAGCAAATCGACGTCAAGTGTGCGAGGACCCCAATGTATTTCACGTTTCCTGTCGCGCGCATTCTCAATGTCTTGCACGATGGTCAGTAACTCATCTGGAGACAAGTCTGATTCAGCAATCACTACCGCATTAAAGAACTCATTTTGCTCTGGCCCGCCTACCGGATCGGTTTCGTAAACCGGAGACACCGCATTCACACTGAGCTGAGCATGTGCTCGTAACTGTGCCACGGCGAATTGTAGATGCCCAAGGCGATCACCTAAATTTGATCCAAGACCAATCGCTATCCGAATCATGGCAAAACTCTTGTCACACTGACATCGCTAAACGCAACACTTATTGGCGCTTTCGGCTTGTGAACTGTCACGCTTACACGTTGTGCACCTTCAAGCGCCAGAACTTTGCGCGCAATGTCATCAGCTAACGTTTCAATCAAGTCGTACCGCGAATTCACAACAGTTGCGTGAACTAATTCGGCTACCTGACCATAATCAATCGTTGCATTGAGGTCATCCGAGCCAACAGCACTATCGAAACTAGTATCGATAGTCACATCAATGACAAACTCTTGTCCGAGCTCTTTTTCAAACTCCAGCACGCCGTGGTAACCAAAAGCAGTCAGCCCAGTAAGAACAATCCGATCAGACATGGTTGCGTCCTAGCCGCTCAATTACTTCAATCGCATCACGCGAAGCTCGAGCATCATGTACCCGCACTGCCCATACTCCAGCCAAAGCTAAGTAGGTCGTCAGTGCAGTAGTCGCAGCTTCGCGTCCTGGCAGGTCTCGAAATTCACCAGCGGAATCCGCCAGAAGTTCGCCAAGGAATTTTTTGCGTGAGACTCCCCACAGCACAGGTAGTTCCAAGGAATCCAATGCTTCAAGATCTTGCAAGATTGGCCAATTTTGTTGTGTCGTTTTAGCAAATCCGATTCCTGGGTCTACCACAATACGAGCACGCGCTACCCCGGCCCGCTGCGCAGTATCAACTTGTGCTCCAATTTCGCGAGCGACATCCTTTGCAACGTCCTGATAATCCGTCAGTGACGCCATGACATTGGATGGCCCGCGCCAATGCATCATAATAAACGGCACTTCGTGTGAGGCCATAAATGAATTCATACCTTCATCAGCCCGGCCACCACTGATGTCATTAACCATCGCCGCACCTGCTTGAAGAGCTGCATCTGCTACTTCGGATCTCATCGTGTCAATACTGACCACAACACCCGCCGCCGCAAGCGCAGTGACTACTGGAATAACCCGATCACGTTCCACTTGTGAAGCAATACGTTCGGCTCCTGGTCGTGTTGATTCGCCACCAACATCGACGATGTCGGCACCGTTTTGCGCAAGAGCAAGACCATGCCGTATGGCAGCATCAGTGTCATCGAAAAGTCCGCCATCGCTAAATGAGTCAGGCGTGACATTGAGTACGCCCATAACAAGTGTGCGCTCTAACGTACTGAGATGGTGTGGCAGTCCAGTGGGATGCAGCATGTGGACACCTACTTGCCGCTAATGAGTGCCATCGCTTCAGCACGAGTTGCTGAGTCACGCAGTTGACCCCGAACAGCTGAGGTAACAGTTGTCGCACCAGGTTTGCGAATTCCGCGCATCGACATACACATGTGCTCGCACTCAATCACCACAATGACCCCGCGAGGATTCAAAATACGCACCATGGCATCAGCAATTTGAGTGGTAAGCCGTTCTTGCACTTGAGGACGTCGAGCAAAAAGATCTACTAATCGTGCAATCTTAGAAAGTCCCGTTATTCGACCTTCTTCACTTGGAATGTAGCCCACGTGGGCTACCCCGTGAAAAGGAACAAGGTGATGTTCACAGGTTGAATACACACTGATGTCTTTGACAACGACAAGTTCGTCATGACCAATCGAAAAAGTAGTTGTGAGGACATCATCGGCAGTTCGGTGAAGTCCTTCAAATATTTCTGCAAACGATTTTGCAACTCGCTTAGGAGTTTCACGCAATCCGTCGCGATCTGGATTTTCCCCGATTCCAATCAGGATTTCCCGAACTGCTGCTTCAATGCGCTTGGCATCAAATCCCGCAACTGCGGGAGGCTCGGGAAGTTCCTCGATGGGATCAATCGTCACGCTGTTGACCTAGGGTCACTCGCATCCGGGGTTTCATTCAGTAACACTTTGGCTTCGTGACCGTTGTTTGAATTGCCATTGCTAGAAGGCGGCGGGACAACAGGTGGACGATTACTTGGCTCACGCCTTGTTGATCCAGTCCATGCTGGACGAGATGGCCGACGATTAAGAGGGACGAAGATACGCTCGATTTCTTCGCGGTTCAACGTTTCTTTATCGAGTAATTCCAGTACTAACGCATCCAGGACATCACGATTTTCATTCAAGATTTCGTATGCTTCGTGATGTGCAACATCAATAAACCCACGTACTTCCTCGTCAATGACACCGGCAACTTCTTCCGAGTAATCGCGTTGATGCCCCATGTCGCGTCCTAGGAATACTTCGCCATCACCTTGGCCATAGCGAATCGCACCCAGACGTTCGGACATACCAAACTGCATCACCATCTTGCGAGCGACAGCTGTTGCTTTTTCAATATCGTTGCTGGCACCAGTGGTTGGATCGTGGAAGACCATTTCTTCAGCAGCACGACCTCCCAGCATGTATGCCAATTGGTCGAGCATCTCGCTTCGCGTTGTCGAATACTTTTCCGATTCGGGCAACACCATGGTGTAACCCAACGCACGACCACGAGGCAAGATTGTAATTTTGTGCACGGGGTCAGTGTTGGGCAATGCTGCAGCCACTAGCGCGTGACCACCTTCGTGATACGCAGTGATAAGACGTTCATGTTCACCCATTAATCGAGTACGTTTTTGCGGTCCGCCAATGACTCGGTCAATGGACTCATCCAAAATTGAATTGGTCACAAGAGACTCGCCATTTCGCGCAGTCAAAAGCGCGGCCTCGTTTAACACGTTTGCTAAGTCAGCACCAGTAAATCCAGGTGTGCGACGCGCAACTGCCATTAAGTCAACGTCTTCTGCAAGTGGCTTTCCTTGTGCATGAACCTTAAGTACTTGGAAGCGACCGTTGAGATCTGGCACGTCAACAGCAATCTGTCGATCAAAACGCCCCGGACGAAGTAATGCTGGATCCAGAATGTCAGGACGGTTCGTTGCTGCAATCAGGATTACTCCCGTATTGACATCGAATCCATCCATCTCAACCAACATCTGATTGAGCGTCTGTTCACGTTCGTCGTGTCCGCCACCAAGACCTGCACCACGATGGCGACCCACTGCGTCAATTTCATCAATAAAGATAATCGCAGGAGCATTTGTTTTCGCTTGCTCAAACAGATCGCGGACCCGGCTTGCACCTACGCCAACGAACATCTCAACAAAGTCAGATCCTGAAATTGAATAGAACGGTACACCCGCTTCGCCTGCAACAGCGCGAGCAAGAAGAGTCTTGCCTGTTCCGGGAGGACCGTAGAGTAAAACGCCCTTAGGAATCTTTGCTCCCAGTGCTTGAAATTTTGCTGGGGCTTGAAGGAAATCTTTAATCTCAAGAAGTTCTTCGACAGCTTCGTCAGCGCCGGCCACATCAGCAAAGGTGGTCTGCGGCATATCTTTTGTAATCATCTTCGCGCGGGACTTACCAAATTGCATGATTCGTCCGCCACCTTGCATCTGCCCCATAAAGAAGAAGAGCATGCCCAGAAGAAGAACCACGGGAAGAATCGACATCAACAAACTTGCCCAGAATGAATCGTGTGGCACAACAACGTTGTAGCCACCAGGAAGTTTCCCGGCTGACCTTTGGTTTTTAAGCAATGTCACAAGGTCAGTGCCTTGGCCAGTGATGTAATCCGATGTGAGCTTAGATCCGTCGGTCAACGTTGCTTGGATTGTTTGGTCTCTGTCAACCAAAATGACTGACTGTGCGCGACCTTGTTGAATGTCTTCAACAATCTGCCACGTATCTACTTTTTTGACGCTGCTAGATGAAGACAGCAGATTGCTGCCAATCAGCATGACGCCTACGGCAAGCAGGATCCAAGTCAATGGAGAGCGGAGAAGTGACTTGATTTTCATATGGTGTACTGACGACTCCCGAATAGAACAATGGCTTCTTACGGTACTACCCGAATGGCATATGCGCTAAACCGTTTCGTCGAGGGTGAACACCCTATAAGCCAAATAACCGATTATTAGGTGGTTTTTGCTTATTGTTGAAAGGTGATCTTCAAGTCGGTGCTCGATACCCGCCCCTACCCTGAACCGACGCTCACCGGCGAACAGTGGGGGGAGCTTGCGCCTCGTCAAATCCGGCTCGCAGACCTATCCACTATCCGAAGCACATTGGATTTGAATGCACTGCTAGCAAGTGACTCAACTTTCTTTGGTGACATTTTTGCACACGTAATCCGATACAAAGGGTCACTCTACTTAGAAGATGGACTGCACCGCGCTGTTCGCGCTGCACTTCAAGGTCGTACATCTTTACATGCGCGAGTTTTTGAGATTAGTGAATAGCTAGAGACGCCCGGCTTCGTGCACGCGTCGCAGAAATTCCTGGGTTGATTCACGTTGCGGATTGTGAATAACTTGTTCTGCAGTTCCTCGTTCGACAATTCGTCCGGACTCTAGAAAACATACTTCATCGGCAACTTGAGTTGCGAAGCCCATTTCATGTGTGGCTAACACCATCGTCATGCCATCGGCTTTAAGGTCGCGCACGATTGATAGCACTTCATTGACCAACACTGGGTCTAGAGCGGATGTGACCTCGTCAAGCATCAAAACTCGTGGGCGTACCGCGATGGATCTGATGATTGCAACGCGTTGTTGTTGTCCACCACTCAATCGATCAGGGAATTGATTCGCTTTGTCTGAAAGTCCAAAACGTGAAAGGAGTTCAAGTGCTTCGGCCCGAGCCTGTTCTCGGGCTATTCCATGAACTCGCACAGGTGAGAGCATGATGTTGTCAATGACACTCATGTGAGGGAAAAGATTGAACGACTGGAATACCATGCCAAGTTTGCGCCGGACTTCATCTACATTGATTGCCGGATCTGATATTTCTTGGCCATCAATGAATATAGATCCATCATCAATGGTTTCTAACAAATTTATACAGCGCAGAAGTGTCGACTTACCAGAGCCTGAGGCGCCAATAAGTACGGTCGCAGTGTGTTCAGGTACGGCAAGGGATAGTTCCGAGAGCACCACTTCGGCGCCAAAAGTTTTGCGGACATTTTTGATTTCCAGAACGTTCATGCTGTTCCCTCAGCATTCTGTCGGCTAATTGAACGCAGCAACACTCGATCGGTGTATCTGGTGAGCGGAATCGTAATAATGAGAAACAAAATTGCAGCAATGACATACGGCGTGTAGTTAAAGGTACGTGATGCCTCGATTTGCCCAGCCCTCACAGCATCGATCACACCTAGAATCGAAACCAACCCAGTGTCTTTGAGAAGAGCTACTAGATCATTGAGCAGTGGCGGTATGACGCGCTTGATTGCTTGTGGCAGCACGACATGGCGAAGTGTTTGTGACTGACTGAGCCCTAATGAACGCGCTGCTGCTCGCTGACTTGGGTGCACTGACAAAATGCCGCTTCGGATAACTTCGGCCACATAGGCAGAATAAGTAAGCACAACTGCAACGGTTCCAAGTAGCAGAACGCTATTAGGAATTGTTTTAATACGTAGCGCCGGCACCCCGAAGCCAACTAACAGAATAACGAGAAGGAGCGGGACTCCGCGAAAAATATCGACATACCCGGTTGCAAGAATGCGAAATGGTGTCATAGCCGCAGACCGTGAAGTGCGAGCTAGAGCCAAGCACATCGCTACTACGCCAATCGCTATGGAAGCCACTATCGTCAGACCAATGTTTGTAAGAATTCCTTTAGCAACAACGTGAAGCACCGTAGCGCCATAATTCCAGTCAAAGAAAGTTTTATTTACAACTTTCCAACCAGGTGAAGAAACAATAACCGCCATCAGCCCGCCCAAAACGGCCAATGATGATAGGCCTGCGATAAGCATTCTTTTTCGAGCAATCTGATTGCGTAGCGCGATACGTTCGCGTTCGCGCTGACTTGGATTCCACGCATCGCGCGACGAAGCCCGACCCACATTGTCGTGGGTCGGGCTCTCGTGTGTACTCATGCTGATAAGTGGATCAGCCCTATTGCAGAACTGCTGCGCCTGCGTCTGATCCAAGCCATGTCGCAGCTATTGAATCAAGGGTGCCGTCTGCTTTGAGAGCGTCAACAGCTTGTGAAACACAAGTTGTTAACGGGCTGTCCTTGGCTAGAAGAAGGCCAAAGTTATCGCCAGAACCGCTTAATGGGAATTGTCCAGCGATCATTCCATTGTCTACTTCAACGCCCGACAGATAGAACGCAGTCGGCAGGTCAACGACAACGCCATCGATCTGACCATTTTTCAACGCCGCAACGGCTGCAGCATTGTCATTGAATACTGCAGGTTCGCTTCCAACAACTGTCTTGATGATATCGATTGCTGTAGTACCAACGCCTGCACCAAGTTTTACATCCTTGAGCCCCGCGATTGTTGTCACACCATCAAGCTTGCCGCCCTTAACAGCAACAATGGCCTGCGGAGTTGTGTAGTACGGACTTGAGAAGTCAACGGCAGCTTTTCTTTCATCTGTGATGGTGTACTGCTGCAAATTGAAGTCAAATGTCTTTGGTCCTGGTGCGATTGCGCCATCAAAGGTTGTACGAACCCAAGTGACATCTGTATCGGCATAACCAAGTTGTTTTGCTACTGCGTAGGCAACAGCCGCTTCAAATCCCTTGCCTGCTTCAGGCTTGTCGTCGATTACCCATGGGTAGTAAGCAGGCTGGCCGGTAGCTACTGTGAGCTTGCCAGCGGTCAGTGTCTGCAGTGATGCTGGGGCACACACTGAAGTAGTCGGTGCAGCAGAAGTTGCGGTTGCAGTACTTGACGAACCACTTGAACATGCTGCTAACAGTGCAACTGTTGCAACGGCAGCGATTGTCATACGGCGCGATGATGTGAATAACACGTGCTATCTCCTTATTACTGTGGAACATGGCACAACCTAGGTTGCCCCATGTGGGCCCAGGTGGACCCGCGCTTGCCACTTACGTGGCCTGGTCTTACACCGGGGCACCCCATCGCGGTTAGCAAGGGTTGTCGAATAACAAGCCGGGACTTATCGCTATCTCTCTTAACCAAGCGTCAGCCTATCAACTTGGCGAGGTACTTGTAAGCCCCCTTCGGGCTGAAGTGAAAGACTAATGCCATGGATCCATCGATTGAGCTGACCGCTATGCATGAGGCACTGGCACAAGCACAACTGGCTTTTGCTGAAGGAGACGTGCCCGTTGGGGCAATCGTTTTAGATCAGACAGGGATCGTGATCGGGCGTGGACGAAACACTCGTGAAGCCGACCATCATCCTATGAGCCATGCAGAAATAGTTGCTTTACGCGAGGCTGCTGCACACGTCGGCTCCTGGCGTCTGGATGGGTGCACGCTTGTTGTGACTTTGGAGCCGTGCACAATGTGCGCGGGTGCGGCAGTTCAGGCTCGCATCGCACACATCATATTTGGAGCATTCGACGACAAAGCAGGTGCCGTCGGCTCACTCTGGGATGTCGTTCGTGACCGCAGGTTGCCACATCGAGCAACAGTTCAGTCGGGAGTTCTTGCGCACGAGTGTTCCGCACTCTTAACTGACTTCTTTTCCACACAACGCTAGATTTAGGCGATTTTCCGCAACTCCTTAAATACAGGTAAAGTTATCGGCGGTGTCGTGTCCGAGCGGCCAAAGGAGCACGCCTCGAAAGCGTGTGAGGGTGCAAGCCCTCCGTGGGTTCAAATCCCACCGGCACCGCCAGTAAGAAATGGCCGCACTTTCGACAAACCAAAACAATAGGCTGTCCACATGGAACCTGGATTCAGCGGATGGCCAAAAGTTCTTTTTGTTGCTTTTCTATTTCCGGCCATGATGGCTTTTTTATGGACTCAGACTGCACATGATTACGCAAGCGTGCATCTCATACTTAAAGAGAAGTGGTGGATCATCGCCATCATGGCGGTGATTATCTACGCAGTAGCGCGCATCACTGCGTCACCTTTTCACTTCAGCGATCGAGTGTCCTACCAAGGTGTGCTTGTCGCAGTGCCAGTTGCCCTAGTAATTCTTGGTGGGATCGCAGCATTTAAGAGCGGCGGTGTTGTATGGCCAACAGTTGTTACGGTATTACTGGGGACGCTTTTTGTCGGAATTGCAGAAGAGTTGGCTTACCGAGGAATCATTCTCAATGAACTAGGGAAGCTTTACAGCGTAAACAAATCAGTAGTGATTTCATCTGTCTTGTTTGGTGTGATGCACTCCGTTAATGCCATGAAGCAACCACTTCTCAATACTGTGACGCAAGTAATTTTGACCAGCATCATTGGCTTAGCGATGGCTTGGGTCTACGTCAGCAGCGGTGGGAACTTGATTTTGGTCATTACCCTTCATTGGCTCTACGACGGTTTTCTGATTTCACCAGGAGCCTCATCAATTGGAGTGAACAAGTTTGGTTCGCTCCCCGCATTACTGCTTGCCGTCATCGCGTTGGCATTGACGGCACGAAACTTGCGCACATACAAAGGGCAAACTCTTGGCCAGCTAGGTCTGTCCTAATCCCGCACGGGCATAAGTAGTAACGCGATTTCCTTAACGCCACTCACTCAGGAATCTACTTGAGAACTGCAGCCAACTTACAAACTCTTGACGGCGCTTACTACCTTGGTCAGTGAATCTTTCGCGTCACCGAAGAGTAAGGAAGTACGAGGGTCAAACAGTACTTCGTTTTCAATACCAGCAAAACCTGGACGCATTGAACGTTTCAGGAACACAACTTGATGTGCCTGATCGACATTTAAAATTGGCATGCCATAAATTGGCGCTGACGGATCATTGCGCGCTGCTGGATTAACAACATCGTTAGCGCCTACGACAAGAGCTACGTCTGTCTCAGCAAATTCTGGATTGATTTCATCCATTTCTTTAAGTTGCTCATAAGGAACATTCGCCTCAGCCAGCAATACGTTCATATGTCCTGGCATACGACCTGCAACGGGATGAATCGCATAGTCAACCACGATGCCCTTTGCCTGCAGGAGTTCAACAAGTTCACGAATTGTGTTCTGTGCCTGCGCCACTGCCAGACCGTAGCCCGGAACGATGATGACCTTTCGGGCATACGCCAACATGATTGCAACGTCTTCTGGTGATGCTGACTTGATTGGGCGTTCTTCCGTGGGTCCCGCTGATGTTGCAGCCTTAGCCTTAAATGCGCCGAATAGTGTGTTGGTCAATGGTCGACCCATCGCTTGCGCCATCATGCGGGTCAACAAAGTACCCGAAGCACCAACGAGAGTTCCGGCAACAATCAAAAGTACGTTGCCTAGAACATAACCGGAGGCCGCAACAGAAAGACCAGTAAATGCGTTCAGCAGCGAAATAACAATCGGTACATCTGCGCCACCAACCGGAAGGACAAGAAGTAGTCCCATCACGAGTGAAAGTCCAAGCAATATGAACAAGAACGTGCTCGACGCATTTCCTGCAGAATCAAGCCACGTTACTAACACGACTGCTGATCCCACAGTAAGTAAGCCCATGAGGGATGTGATGTAGCGACCAGCAGGAATCACTACTGGTCGAGAGGTCATTAATTCCTGAAGTTTCATAAACGTCAAAATTGAACCAGTAAACGACACTGATCCAACCATGACAGTGAACACTGTTGCTGCAAGTGCAGCGCGGGTTTGAGCAGGGTCACCTGCTGACAGAAATTCAATAGTCGATACGACAGCAGCTGCGCCACCGCCCACGCCATTAAATAGTGCAACCATTTGTGGCATCTGTGTCATCTGAACCCGCTTAGC
>JBAXRV010000009.1:0-42002 GCA_037131045.1 Actinomycetes bacterium | reverse complement strand
GGTTTTGGTATTGACTTGTGGCACGCTGTTGAGTTCTCAAGGTACGAACGCGCATGAATAGTGACCCCTTTACAGGGCCCGTTTTCAAGGCAGGTTTCCTAACTTAGCCATTTGCGGGCATCGGGTCAAATCCGACACCCTGGCCTTAGGCTGCATCCGAAGAAGCAATCTAAATGATCAGGTATTGCTTGCTCAAGGTACGCCGTTTCAGGCGCAGGGTCAAATCGAAACAGGCAAAAAACCCCGAAATTAGGCGCTTTGTGTCCAAGCGCACACCTTTGCTGGGTCAGAGTGAATTCCAAGGTCGCGCGCGACCAATAGAGTCAATGACGTGACTGGACGCCAACTCAACATGTATTTCTGGGTTTTTATGATGTGGGGCGCCTCGTTTTATTGGCTTGCTCTCGCTATCCCCGAGTTTGGCTGGGCCGGCACTGTTGCATTTCGGTCCTTCGTTGCAAGCGGATTATTATTTGCGATCGCAAAAGCAACACGTCGTTCATTAGATTTTCAAAGTGAATGGAAACATTACGCAGTTCTTGGTTTTACCAGCGTTGGTTTAAATCTCGGTGGCATGAACTTCGCGCTCACCCGACTAGGTTCATCACTCACTGCAATTTTGGTAACAACAATTCCGCTGTACAGCTTGCTCATTGAATGGATCTGGCACAAGAAGCGTCCTACTACGTTGATGCTTATCGGACTCATCACAGGATTTATCGGCGTTGTGATTCTGATCGGTTTCACACCACAAAAAATTGACGGACATTTCTTAATGGGTGTACTTGGATCTGCTATTGCATCTTCTGGATTTGCTTTCGGAGGAAGTTACGCAAAAGTTAATACGCCACATGTTGCTCCTTGGGAACAAACAATTGGAACTTTTCTTTTCGGAGGTCTGTTCACACTTCCACTCATACTAATTGTTCCACTGGTTCAGGTACCACCATCAGCTAAAGCAATCGGTGCACTCATCACAGTTGCGGCAACGGCAAGTTCGTTGGCTTACATTATGTACTTCAAATTAGTCGATGAGATCGGCGCAACAAAAGCGTTAACAACTGAGTTCCTCGTACCAGTTGTCGCGGTGATATTAGGCGCGCTGTTTTTGAACGAACGTATTACTTCAGTTCAGCTTATTGGTGCAGCTGTTGTGTTCATCGGATGCGGACTTGTTCTTGGCCTTGGTCAGCCACAACATGAATTGCACGAAGACGTTGTAGCGCACTAATTAGGGAAAATAACTACTCTTTCGAGTGAAGTTGTTCTACCAAAATATCCATGTGTCCACTGTGGCGAGCTGTCTCTTCAATCATGTGAACCAAAATCCAACGCAGCGAGACACATTCACCATGTCGAGTGTTAATAGACATGGCATCCAAATCTACGTTTCCGATCAGTGAATTCACTTCACTGATTGTCGCTCGATACGTATCGAGAACGGGATGTACTCCAAGACCTGCGACATCCCATTCAGGATCTCCATCACCGCCATCGCGCCAGTCGTCGGACATCTCACCATCGCAGAGTACATAGCGAAACCAGTAATGTTCGACCGCAACCAAGTGCCGAACGATTCCCAGCGGTGTGGTTTTTGACGCAACAAGCGAAGTGCGAGCCTGCTCATCGGAGAGGGTTTCACACCCATCGATAATTAATTGCCGCAGCCAGTCCAAGGTTTCAAGCAGTACAGTGCGCTCATGTGGTGGAGTCGATGGAGACACGCGCTTAGCCTCGTAAAATTCCACCGAAGGTGCGCTTACCGCGCCGAAGAACTAGCCACTTGCCATGAAGAAAATCATCAGACGTGACCGAGTAGTTCTCATCATCAACTTTGAGGTTATTGATAGAAATTCCACCCTCATTAATTGCCCGGCGACCAGCACTATTGCTCTCGACGAGTCCGCACAAAACTAACAACTCAGCAACGGTTGGAAATTGTGCGCCGGTGACTGTGGCATTTGGCGCTTCACTCATAGCGGCATCCAACGTCGCTAAATCAAGCTCTCGAAGTTCACCTTGCCCAAATAATGCCTTCGCTGCCGACGCAGACTGTTCCGCTTGATGCGCTCCGTGAACTAATGTCGTGACTTCGTGTGCCAGAGTGCGTTGCGCTTCACGCGCATGAGGGCGCTCCTGGGTCGCAGCATCCAGTTGATCAATTTCTTCACGAGAAAGAAATGTGAAAGTTCGTAGCAACTGACTGACATCACGGTCATCGGCATTGATCCAGAATTGGAAGAACGCATACGGGCTCGTGAGCTTAGGATCTAGCCACACTGCACCTTCGGCCGTTTTACCAAATTTTGTGCCATCAGCTTTAGTGACAAGATGAGTCGTTAAGGCGTGGACTGAAGCACTTTCAACTCGGCGAATGAGATCGGTTCCCGCTGTGATGTTGCCCCACTGATCAGAGCCACCAATTTGAAGTGTGCAATTGTATTTTCGGTATAACTCGAGGTAATCCAGCGACTGCAAAATTTGGTAGCTGAATTCGGTGTATGAAATTCCGTCACCGTTCAAACGTGCACTCACAGATTCTTTACCCAGCATGCGATTCACGCTGAAGTGCTTACCGATTTCACGCAAGTACGTGAGGACATCCATGTTGTGGGTCCAGTCGTAGTTATTTGCCATAACGCAGGCATTCGAACCAGAAAAGTCAAAGAACGGTTCCAACTGACTTCGAATTCCCGATACCCACTCATGCACGGTTTCTAGTGAGTTCAAGGTGCGTTCCGAGTTGCGGCCACTGGGATCACCAATGAGTCCCGTGGCGCCACCTACAAGAGCGATTGGTGTGTGCCCTGCGCGTTGGAAGCGCGCCATCGTGATGATCTGCGCCAGATTGCCCATGTGCAAACTCGGTGCTGTGGGATCAAATCCGCAATAGAGCGTGATCGGACCCTTAGCCAGTTGTTCCGGGAATTCAGGTGTGTACTGGGAAACGAGGTTTCGCCAGTTCAGTTCAGCAAGGATGTCAGTCACCCCTCTATCTTTGCCGATGATGCACCCATTACTCAAAACGCCACGGGCATTAGGTACAAGTTGTGAGAAAAGCTAACTCGTTAAACCTCGTGCGGTAGTGCTGCGGCCCACGTTGCAAGTTGCGCGATTGTGGTGCGCGCTTGTGTGAGTTGGAGACGCACCGATTGCGGCGCAGTTCCGTTAATAGTCGAGCGTGAATTCAACGCGGCTTCAACTGTGAGCGCCTCTCGCACTGCGGGCGTTAAGACAGGATGGATAGCTGCAAAGTCGGCATCGGATAAACCATTGAGGTCCGTACCTAGCGATTCGGCTTTGCGAACACACGCACCGGCAATGTCATGTGCTTCTCGGAATGGAACTCCTTGTTGAACGACCCATTCCGCAATTTCGGTGGCAAGTGCAAATCCTTCGGGCGCACTCGCGGCCATTCGTGCGGTATCAAACTTTAACGTCGCAATCATTCCTGTCATTGCAGGTACCACGAGGTGCACAGTGTTGATCGCATCAATAGAGCTTTCCTTATCTTCTTGCAAGTCCCGGTTATATGCGAACGGCAAACCCTTAAGCGTGACCAAGATGCTGGTGACATGTCCAACGAGTCGTCCTGCCTTACCACGTGCTAGTTCTGCCACATCGGGGTTTTTCTTTTGAGGCATGATGCTCGACCCCGTGGACCAGGCATCATCGAGGGTTGCCCACGCAAACTCGCGCGATGCCCACAGACATACTTCTTCACCCAGTCGTGACAAATGAACACCGATAAGCGCCACAACGAAAAGAAACTCGGCAACAAAGTCACGATCACTAACTCCATCAATTGAATTCTCGACCACGCCAGCGAATCCAAGCTCTTTAGCAACTGCGACAGGATCGAGTTTCAAACTTGAACCAGCAAGTGCACCGCTTCCCATTGGAGACTTAGCCGTGCGAGCATCCCAATCACGCAACCGATCAATGTCACGCGCAAACGCATGAATGTGCTTGGCCAGTTCGTGTCCAAATGAAACAGGTTGTGCATGCTGTAAGTGTGTAAATCCAGGTGCCGGTGAATCGACATGTGCCGTTGCTTGATCAGCAAGTGCAATTTGTAGCTCGACAATAACGCCGGCAATACCACGGGCGCTATTACGAAGAAACATCCGAAGGTCGGTTGCCACTTGATCATTGCGCGAGCGGCCAGCGCGCAGTTTGCCGCCAATCTCTGGGCCAACTGTTTCTAGTAAGCCACGTTCAAGCGCAGTGTGAACATCTTCATCTTCCATTCGTGGCACAAAGTCGCCAGATAGCACCTGAGTGCGCAAGGCATCTAAGCCGTGAAGCATCGTTGCAAGCTCGTCGGATGACAGCAGCCCAGCATTGTGTAATACCCGAGCATGTGCTTTGCTCTGCGCAATGTCATAGGGAGCAAGCACCCAATCAAAGTGAACCGATGCACTCAATAACGCCATGGCATCGCTCGGGCCAGAAGTAAATCTCCCACCCCACAGACGAGTTGTGGATTCATGTGTCATTGCTTAGCCAACTCCATCAGCTCTCGAGATACGTGTTCGCCACCGTTGGGATCACGGGTAACAACCATCACCGTATCGTCACCGGCAACCGTTCCTAAGACACTAGTCATTCCGCTTCGATCAATTGCGCGAGCAATGTAACTTGCAGCGCCCACTGGTGTTTTGATGACTACCATGTTTCCAGAAAAGTCGATTGCTTCGACCATGTCGGACAAGGTTCGAGCTAGTCGCAATGGATCTCTGGCTTCAACAACTCCAGTTGCAGAATCGGGGATCACATAATGGGCACGTCCACCTGGTCCGGGAACTTTTACGGCCTCAAGAAGTTCTAGATCGCGACTCAACGTTGCTTGAGTGACGTGAAAACCATCATCAGCCATGAGTTTTTGTAACTCCGCTTGTGATGTCACACCTTGAGCCGCTAAAAGCTGACGGATTTTTCCGTGCCGGGCTAGACGACTAGTCATGACTTGCCTGCTCGATGGCAGTAGCTAACCGATCAAGTCCGCGTGCAAGTTCATCATCAGTGATGACAAGCGGGGGCACAAGGCGAATCACATTGGGAAGGGGCGAATTGAGAATGACGCCTAACTCTCGTCCTCGATGTTCAACGTCACTTGCAACATCGCGTGTCAACACCACACCCTGCATGGCACCTTCGCCCCGCACCTGTTCCACTCCAGCCAGCGGTGTCAGGGTGGCTGCAATCATGTGGCCAATCTGTTTCGCGCGTGAAATCAAATCATCACGTTCGATCACATCGAGCACCGCGTGTGCGGCCGCAGCCGCAACTGCATTGCCTCCGAATGTTGTGCCATGCGTACCTGGTTGCAGGTACTCAGCAGCCTGGCCAAATGCAATACATGCGCCAATTGGAAAACCACCACCAAGGCCCTTGGCTAGCAACAGCACATCTGGCTCAAGACCCGAGTGTTGATAAGCAAACATCGCGCCAGTACGCGCAATGCCAGTTTGAACTTCATCAGCGACAAGAAGTGCGCCGGTCTCGCGGCATATGCGCTGTGCTGCCGTGAGGAACTCGTGTGATAGCGGCAGCACGCCACCTTCACCGGAAATGGGTTCAAACCAGAGTGCCGAAGTCTTTTCACTCATTAACTCGTCAAGGTGCTGCACATCGTTGGAACGCACAAACTGCACGTCAGGTAGTAGTGGGCGGAAAGGTTCTTGTTTTTTCACTTGTCCAGTAATGGAAAGTGAGCCCATGGTACGGCCATGAAAACTTCCCTCGAGCGCGAGCAATTCAGTACGCCCTGTCATGCGAGACAGTTTGATGCCAGCCTCATTTGCTTCGGTACCCGAATTGCAGAAAAAAACTTTTCCCTTGCGCCCTGTCAGATCAAGTAGCCGCTCCGCAAGAGAAATTCCCGGCTCGTGGGCTGCGAAGTTGCTTGTATGTCCAAGAGTGTTCATTTGTTTGGTGACTGCTTCGACCAATGTGGGATGAGCATGTCCCAGAATGTTCACCGCAATTCCGGCCAGTAAATCGACATATTCTTTTCCGTCAACGTCCCACACCGTGGCGCCTATCCCATGAGAAAGGACCACTTTCGGAGTGCCGTAATTCGGCATTAACGAACGATTCCATCGCTCTTGTGATGTCACAGTGCGTGTCATGTTCTCTCCCCTGGGATAACCATGGTTCCAACCCCTTCAGAGGTAAATACTTCAAGTAAGACACAGTGCGGCGTGCGCCCATCGATAACAGTTGCCTGTGGCAATCCACCGCGCACAGCTTGGATACATGCTTCCATTTTGGGAACCATGCCACTTTCTAACTGTGGGAGTAGTTTCTCTAAATCATTAACCGTGATTGAAGTAATTAAATCTGAGGTATCTGGCCAATTGCGGTACAGCCCAGCCACGTCTGTAAGTACCAAAAATTTCTTAGCGCGCAGCGCAACAGCGATAGCAGCTGCAGCCGAATCTGCGTTCACGTTAAACAGTTGCCCATCTGCGCTCAATGCAACTGTTGATATCACGGGAACTTTACCCCACTCAATTAATTGGTTGAGACTAGAAGTATCCACAAGAGTGACTTCTCCGACTAATCCAATATCTGTGGGCACGCCATCAACGAGCACATCGCGACGTTCCGCGGTTAAGAGCGAGGATTCGTCACCACTCATGCCTTCTGCAATTTCACCATGGGTGTTGAGCAGATCAACAAGTTGCTTTTGCACTTGATTGACAAGTACATCCCGAACCACACCAATGACATCAGGAGTGGTGACTCGAAAGCCACCTCTAAATTCTGTGTGAATGCCGCGGGCGGATAATTCGGCAGAAATTTGCGGACCGCCACCATGTACAACAACAGGATGCAATCCTGCTAGTCGCAAAAACACCACATCTTGTGCAAAAGCTTCGATGAGCCCATCGTCAATCATGGCGTTACCACCGAATTTGATTACGACAATTGCGCCTTGAAATTTCTCGAGCCAAGGCAACGCTTCTACAAGTACCTCGGCTTTATTTTGCGCAACTGTGACTGTCATGGCGCGACTCCAATGGAAGTCAATCCAGCGGTCTCGTCATAACCGAACATGAGGTTTGCATTTTGCACAGCCTGACCGGCAGCGCCCTTCACGAGATTATCGAGAGCCACTAGAACAGTGGCCCGCCCCATGCGATCATCTTTTGCGACCTGAATGTGAACTGCATTAGATCCATACGTGGACGATGTTGCTGGTAGCTGACCAACTGGTAAGACTGTGACAAAAACTTCGCCCGCGAAATACTGAGTCAGTGAGTCGCGAAGTTGACTTTCACTTGCTGCTGTCTTCACACTGACGGTCGCCAAGATCCCCCGTGACATTGGCGCGAGCATAGGTGTGAAATTAACCTGAACGGGTGCACCCGCAATGGCAGACAACGACTGTTCAATTTCAGGAGTGTGTTGATGCGTCCCGCCAACTTTGTATGGCGACATAGAACCCATGACTTCACTTCCCAATAAGTTCACTCGTGCCGAACGGCCAGCTCCTGATGTTCCTGATGCTGCAACCACGATGACATCATCTGGCTGTGCAATCTGATCTGCAAGCAACGGCGCGAGTGCGAGCTGAATGGCGGTTGCATAACATCCTGGGTTAGCGATGCGAGTTGCTGATGCAATCTGAGCGCGCACTCCGTGAAGTTCTGGCAATCCGTATGTCCACTGCCCTGCATGTGTCCCGCCATAGTATTTTTCCCACGCAGCAGAATCCGCAAGACGAAAATCCGCTCCCAGATCGACAATGCGCGCCGTTGCAGGTAACTGCGCAGCGAGTTCGGCCGATTCGCCATGAGGTAAGGCCAAAAAGATGAGGTCGCTTTGAGCCAGCGCTGCGGGTTCTGTGGCGCTAAACACTAAGTGCGCCAATTCGGGCACACTTGAAAACTGCGGGTGCAGCGTTGCAAGTGATGCCCCCGCATTGGACCCGGCTGCAATGACTCCAAGGTTCAGGTCAGGGTGACTATGCACAATCCGAATGAGTTCAGCTCCGGCGTACCCTGATGCGCCAACAATGGCTACTTGTGTCATACATAAATTATACGCATAAATGCATAATTTGCAATAGCCCGCTTGTTGGGGTCTTAGCCTCGTAAGGTAGCGCCAAAAGCCGCAGCCGCTGCCTCAACCGCAGCTTGGCGCGCAGCTGTGACTTCGTCAGCAGATAAGGTGCGATCTGCCGCCCGGAACCGAAGCGCAAAAGCTAGTGACTTGTATCCCGCAGGCACTTGGGCGCCTTGGTACACGTCAAAGAGGCGAACCTCTTCGAGTAACGCTCCTGCTGCTTCCCGCACAACTTCGAGCACATCATGAGCAGCAACTTCGGACTTCACAACAAGTGCAATGTCTTCCTTTGCTATCGGAAAAGTCCACATTTGTGGCGCCCGCACAACCACATTGGCATGAGCAAAGAGCGCATCCAAATCAACTTCAGCAGCCAGCGAGCGCTTCGCTAGACCAAAGGCCTCGTTGACGCGCGGGGCAACTTCACCTGCTGTTCCAATCACATCACCTGCAACGATGATCTGAGCACAACGACCTGGATGCCATGGCGCCACCTGTGCATTTCGAACTGTCGCGACCACACCAAGGTCTTGGGCAAGTGATAACACCACTTCCACAATGTCATTCCACGCACTATGAGCCATGGCAATCGAAAGATACAACGGCTGATCAGGCAACAACGCTTCAATGGATGCCAGTTCACTAGCATGAGGTCGTGATGTCACTGCAAGTTGTGGTGCTTGCGTGGCACCAGTAACTGGTTGATCTGTGCGCGGCAACGTCACGGAAGCAATTTCAAAAAGTGCCACATCAGTAAAACCCCGTGACGCATTGCGAGCTAGTGCCGCAAAAAGTCCTGGAAGCAAAGTCGTGCGCATCAGAGGTTGCTCATCAGAAAGAGGATTAGCAAGAACCAGCGCATGCCGACGGCTAGCGTCAGGAGCTAACCCAAGGTCATCAAGTTCGGTCACTCCCATAAATGGATAGTTACGTACTTCGACTAAACCGCGTCCAGCCAAGTAAAGACCCGAACGCTTCAATAGTTTTTGCTCGCGCGTAAATCCTTGGCCTTGTGGACCAACTGGAAGTCGCGACGGCACTTTGTGATACCCGTCGATGCGAATGACTTCTTCGACTAAATCAATCGGAGCAACTAAGTCAGGTCGCCAGGTAGGCACCCGCACATCCCATAGTGCCTGCTTATCCGAGACAGAACACCCCAGCGCCACGAGAATTCGCTTCACATCCGCCGAGTCATAGGAACGCCCTGCTACCCGATCAGGCAGTTGCGGATCAAAAGAAATGTGCGTCAAATTCGGCGCAGTCTCCACCGCAGTTGTACCAGCGTGTGTCACTCCCCCGAATTCGATAAGGAGTTCAACTGCTCTAGCCGATGCCACCGGTGCCAACATGCGATCGACTCCACGTTCAAGTCGGCGTGATGCTTCCGAAGATAACTCGTGACGACGACTCATCTTTGCAATCACAGAAGGACTGAAATGCGCAGCTTCTAAAACAATCCGAGTAGTGGAATCTGAAATTTCGCTTGATAACCCGCCCATCACGCCTGCAAGGGACAAAGCTTGCTTATCATCAGCAATAACGAGGTCACTTGACGTTAAAGTGCGCGTGACGTGGTCGAGTGTCTCTAACGTTTCACCCTCGTGTGCCCAGCGAGCCCGCAACGTGCCCGATACTTTGTCAGCGTCAAACGCGTGCAGCGGTTGCCCCAGTTCGAACATCACATAATTTGTGACATCAACGGCGAGCGAGATCGAACGAACTCCCACTGCTGCAAGGCGCGCTTTGATGAAATCCGGAGTAGGTGCATGCGGGTTGAAATGCTCCATCGTGCGAAGCACTAGCAGGTCACACGCGAGCACATCGTCACTGGCAGCACTGATACTTGAGCCTGATGCCTGCGGCAAGAGTGCCAAATTGTCCGCTGGATCATTGAAGTCAATGTTCATCGCAATAGACAGTTCGCGCGCAATCCCACGAATACTGAGGGCATATCCACGATCTGGAGTGACAGCCACGTCGAGAACTTCGTCGCCTAATCCCAAGATTGGGAAAGCATCGTCACCAGGGGACGCACTTCCTGCCGGAAGAATCATGATTCCGTCATGGTCATCGCCCAAGCCAAGTTCGCGTTGGGAACAAATCATGCCGTCAGATAAGTGCCCATAAGTTTCGCGACTTGTGATTGTGAAATCTCCGGGTAACGTTGTTCCTGGAAGTGCGATTACAACTAAGTCGCCTTCGACAAAGTTTCGTGCACCACAAATAATTCCGCGGATACCCGGTGTATCTGCATGCCCATGCGCCTGACCAACTTCGACCCGACACCAACGAATGGGCTTCTTGTAATCAGTGAGTTCCTCAATGGATAACACTGTGCCAACGACGAGAGGACCACGAACATCTCCGACCGACTCAACACCTTCAATTTCAAAACCCACACCAACAAGTAGCTCGGACACCTCACGGCCAGACATTGATTCTGGCAAAGTAACAAAATCGCGTAACCAAGAAATCGGAATGCGCATCAGATACCCAGCCCAAATGCTCGAGTGAAGCGCACATCGCCTTCGACCATGTCGCGCATATCGGTGATGCCATGGCGGAACATCAATGTGCGTTCCAATCCCATTCCAAAAGCGAACCCGCTATAAACATCCGGATCAATGCCACAGGCTACGAGGACTTTTGGATTCACCATTCCACAGCCGCCCCATTCGATCCATCCTTCGCTACGGCACGTGCGACATGGCGCTTGCGGATTATCTACCGATGCGCCACGACATACGAAACATTGCAAATCAACTTCAGCCGACGGTTCCGTGAATGGGAAAAATGATGGGCGAAGCCGAGTCACAATACCTTCCCCGAACATGGCAGAGGCAAAGTGATCAAGAGTTCCTTTGAGGTCAGCCATGGTGATGCCGCGGTCTACGACTAGTGCTTCCACTTGGTGGAAAACTGGCGAGTGCGTGGCATCTAATTCATCGGTGCGAAAGACGCGACCAGGACAAATGACATAAATCGGTGGCTCTTGGGTCAGCATGGTGCGAATCTGAACGGGTGACGTGTGAGTACGCAGAACAAGACCAGAGTCTTCATTACCAACAAAGAAAGTATCTTGCATAGTGCGAGCTGGATGATCTGGCGCGATATTTAATGCGTCAAAGTTGAACCATTCGGCTTCTACTTCAGGTCCTTCAGCTACGCCGTAACCGAGAGCAACAAAAACTTCTGCGATATGTTCCTGAATTGTTGTTAATGGATGACGTCCACCTCGTGAAGGAGTAGCTGTCACAGTCGTGACATCAACAGTTTCCTGCTCAAGTAACGCTTCGTCACGGGCAATCTCAAGTTGCGCTGTGCGTGCCTCCAAAGCAGCAGCAACCTTGCCGCGAGCTTCGCCGATACGCTTTCCCGCTTCAGCTTTTGCTGCAGGAGGCAGCGCCGCGATCTCGCGATTTGCAAGTGCAAGTGCGGAACGATCGCCGGCATGTGCCAGTCGAACTTCTTTGAGTTCATCCAATGATTGAGCCTGAGCAAAAGCAGCTAAGGCCTCGGCAACGCCCGCAGCAATGTTCTCAGGAGACAATGCGCTAACTTCCTTGGGATCAAAAGGTTTGTTCGGTGCCGACATAGCGCAAGTCTATTAGTTCGTGTGCTGGGCTTGTGCGGATGCGTAGAGGCACACCGCAACTGCAGTGGCCAGATTGAGAGATTCGGCTTTGCCATAAATCGGAAGCGCCACAACACGATCAACGAGCGATAACACCTCATCCGGAAGGCCCCATGCTTCATTGCCAAAAACCCACATTGTTGGTTGAGCTAAATCGATGGCTGGCGACAGGACTTCACCGTGTCCATCAGCCGCTAACACTTGCAGACCGAATGCTCGGGCTTGAGTGATGGCATCCGAGAGTTCAACCTCTTCAACACAAGGCAAATGAAATATTGAGCCAGCCGATGCCCGAACCACTTTCGAATTGTGTAAGTCCACAGATTCCTGCGTTGCAATCACACCATCGGCGCCAACAGCATCAGCGACCCGCAAAACTGAACCAGCATTGCCTGGGTCCCGCACCGAAGCCAAGGCCACTACCAGGCGTGACTGCGAATGAAGTGTGCTGGACAGTGGGTGGTAGGACATGGACGTCACAGCGACCATGCCCTGAGGACTCACGGCGCTAGCAAGATGCGCAATGACGTCATCAGAGGAAATACAAATTTTTCCATCTTGATTTTCAACAGCCGCGACAATGTCGTCATAGCGTTGCGCCGCCTCGGGCGTGATGAAAAGTTCCCGCACTCGGGAGTAGATCGCGGCTTCGCGAGTTGCTTGCGGGCCTTCCACCAGGAAAGCGCCTTCGGAGTCGCGAAACTTTTTTTGTAAAAGACGACGTGCGCGCACCACATTGGATGCGCGCACGTTCGTTTGTAATTCGTGCATATTTACAGAAACTACGCGTTGTCCTTTGGCAGGGCGCTTGCCGCGACCTGAACCAGAGTGGCGAACACAGCTGGCTCATTGACAGCAAGTTCTGCGAGCATACGACGGTCAACTTCCACTTCAGCAGCCTTAAGACCCTGAATGAAACGGTTATAGGTCATGCCGTTGGCACGAGCTGCAGCGTTAATGCGCTGAATCCACAATTGACGGAAGTCGCCCTTACGATCACGACGATCGTTGTAGGCATACACCATCGAGTGTGTGACTTGCTCTTTTGCCTTGCGGTACAAGCGCGAACGCTGACCGCGATAGCCACTGGCTTGCTCAAGTACTTCACGACGTTTCTTTGCAGCATTTACTGCGCGTTTTACACGTGCCATGGTTTGTTATCTCCTCTTGAAACTAGCGGCCGAGCAGCTTGTTTGCTTTTTTGGTATCGCCTGGGGACAGCACCTGATCGACTGATAGACGACGTGTGCGCTTGCTTGACTTGCTTTCAAGAAGGTGACGCTTGTTGCTTTGTTCCTTCATGAGCTTGCCGGTGCCGGTCACTCTGAAGCGCTTCTTAGCGCCACTGTGTGTCTTGTTCTTCGGCATCTTTCTCTCCTACCTAACTTCTCACCCAACTGAATGAGAAAACCTATGTCGTTACTCTGCTGCGACTTCTGCTACTGGTACTTCGGCTTCTTGGGCCGAAGCTTTAGCAGCCTTAGTTGCCGCAGCTGAGTTCTTACGCTTCGTTGGTGCAAGCACCATGGTCATATTTCGGCCGTCTTGCACTGGAGCGGCTTCGATGATTGCACCTTCGCCGATATCCTGCGCCAAACGTTGCAGTAACTTGTAGCCAAGTTCAGGTCGAGACTGTTCGCGACCACGAAACATAATCGTGATTTTGACCTTGTCTCCACCAGCTAAGAATCGTTCAATGTGACTCTTCTTAGTTTCGTAATCGTGCTGATCAATCTTGGGACGTAATTTCATTTCCTTGATGACCGTATTGACTTGGTTCTTGCGGGCTTCGCGAGCTTTTACTGCGGCTTCGTACTTGAACTTGCCGTAGTCCATGATTTTGCACACGGGAGGCTTTGCTTCTGGAGCTACCTCAACGAGATCAAGATCAGCCTCTGCGGCTAATCGCAATGCTTCGTCGATTCGCACAATGCCAACCTGTTCACCTTCGGCGCCGATGAGGCGTACTTCGGGTACACGGATTCGCTCGTTAATGCGTGGCTCGATACTGATATGTCCTCCTGTGGTCGTGCGAAGTGAAACCAACCCAAGAGAGTAAACGTCACCGAAGTGACTTTTCTTGACCCGACGCCCTATTCATGAGGCGGTGCGGGTGGGACGGAATCCACTTTGCTTGCTGGTCGTTAAACCAACAATGTGAGTGTATCTGATACTGCGGCTTTGCCCATAATTGGGACAACGAGCAGCCAGCGGGGACTTATCAGGCAGAATTTCGGCGAATTTCCACGTTCAGCGGGCGGTCCAAAACCACTGCGACATTGGGTTCCTGCAAGATTTCAGCAATGTCTGGGCCTAACGAGGATGTAGGTGTGTCAATTTCCAGAATGATGACAATCTCATCGGGGGCGGTCTCCCAGTCTGCAGAAATCACACCGTCAAGTGCCTCGATTGCATCGCAGGCCTGCTCTAGGGCTGCATCCAGGTATTCCGCGTGATGCGCACTGATTGCGAGCCGCACCAACATCGGGCCTTCGATCACGACAGTGTGTGGTCCATGCAAATCAATAATCAGTGCTTCCAGATCAGCTTCCAGGACACTTTGTGCGACGACATGTGATGCCCGCGGAATAGGACGAGCCTGCGGATCCCACAACGCAAGTGAATCTACGCCGGTAAAGGCAAGCAATGCTTTTCGCCCATCTGAGTTGATGTACTCAACCGAGGTCATGTGGCTGTCTTTTTCAACGCCCTCATCAACCGAGTCAACGTGAGCTACGACAGGGACCAGGAGTCGCTGCCCTGTTAACGCATTAATTACTCGTTGGGCTTCGGGCGCTTCATGAGTGGCAACAAACGCTTCCAGAGCAGCACGGATCTCGGTATCAGCAACGCCATCATCGTTGGCAAAGCTGGAATCTGGAATCTGAGCTCCTTCAAACTGCGACATTACAATCGGCACGCATGGATATCGGTGACAATCACTCCACGTGCACCCAAGTCATACAACTCATCCATGATGATGTGCACTTGCTTGCGTGGCACCATGGCCCGTACTGCAGACCATTGGGAATTTTGAAGTGGTGACACGGTCGGAGATTCAATTCCAGGTGTAATAACGCAGGCTTGGTCAATCAACGTGTTGGGGATGTCGTAATCGACAAGCACATAACTGCGCGCCACAAAGACACCATGAAGCCGACGCACAAAAACATCGACAGCAACGGGGTCAGGCAAATCTTCACGGGCAATCAAAATCGCTTGACTTCGAAAGATTGGCTCGCCGATTACTTCTAACCCTGCTTGACGCAGTGTGGTGCCGGTCGCAACAACATCGGCCACTGCATCGGCCACACCCAATGCAACTGAATTTTCTACGGCTCCATCAAGTTTGATAACAGTTGCTTGAATCTTGTTGTCACGTAACCAGCTCTCTAAAATTCCTGGATACGAAGTTGCAATTCGCATTCCTTGTAAATCAGAAATGGATGTCGCAGTACCTTTAGGCGCTGCAAAACGAAATGTTGACGGTGCAAATCCAAGTTCGAGAATCGTGTGAGCAGAAGATCCCGAATCAAGCAGCAAGTCTTGACCCGTGATGCCCACATCGAGTGTTCCTTTACCCACATATGTTGCAATGTCGCGTGGCCGTAAGAAAAAGAATTCGCAATCATTCTCTGGATCTTGCACCACAAGTTCGCGGGCATTAGCGACGACCTCATACCCAGCTTCACGCAACATGTCACGAGCGGGATCAGCTAACTGACCCTTATTAGGAATAGCAACTCGCAACATGACTACAACTCTCGATAAACGTCATCAAGGCTGACGCCACTTGCAATCATCAGGGCTTGAGTCCAATACAACAACTGCGAAATTTCTTCGGCGGCACGTTGTGGTGATTCATGCTCGGCCGCCATCCATGCTTCGGCCGCCTCTTCAACAACTTTTTTACCGACAGAATGAACGCCAGCGCGAATCGCAGCAACGGTTCCTGATTCAGGATCACCAGAGGCCACACGTTCTAGTAATTGGGCATGTAATTCATCGAAGGTCTTCACGAGCAACAGTTTAGGCGTTGCGGATGTTACGCAGAACCACCCAGGTATTGAGCGCTGCTGCAGCAGCTTGTGCGCCTTTATCTTCACTCGAGCCATCAAGACCCGCACGATCGAGTGCTTGCTGTTCGGTATCGCAGGTGAGGACACCAAAACCGACTGGCACGCCTGTGTCTAATGCCACACGAGTCAGCCCGTCAGTTGCAGCATTGCACACAAAGTCGAAGTGTGGTGTGCCACCACGAATGACAACGCCGAGAGCAACGACAGCATCTGCGCCAGCCAATGCTGCCTCGCGGGCAGCGATTGATAGTTCGAAAGCTCCGGGCACGCGATGAACTTCTGGCGTGACTCCCGCTTCGGTGATCACTCGCACAGCTCCAGCAATGAGGCCATCCATCACTTGCGCATGCCACGACGATGCAACGATCACAACCCGACTACCAGTGAAGCCGAATACGGCCTCGCCGGGATTTCCTGCGCCGCTCATGAATGATCTCCAAACGTAAGTTCATGTCCCATGGAATCGCGTTTCGTAGTGAGGTAACTTAAATTGAAATCATTGGGTTCGATTTCAATGGCTACTCGCTCTGTAATTGTGAGTCCGTATCCATCTAGCCCCGCACGCTTCGTTGGATTATTTGTAAGAAGTCGCATTGACTTCACACCTAGATCAACCAAAATTTGTGCACCAATTCCGTAGTCGCGCGAATCGGGGGCAAATCCCAATGCAACATTTGCCTGCACAGTATCTGCGCCCTGATCTTGCAGTTCGTAAGCCCGCAACTTATGCAATAACCCAATACCGCGACCTTCATGGCCGCGCATATAGAGGACTACTCCTCGACCGCCTTCAGACACCATGCGCATTGAGGCCCGCAGTTGAGGCCCACAATCACAACGTAATGAACCAAGCGCATCGCCAGTGAGGCACTCGGAGTGAACGCGTACTAAGACATCTGTTCCATCACCAATGTCACCCATAACAAGTGCCACATGATCAATTCCATCAAGCACACCGCGATAGCCATAAATTGCGAACTCGCCCGCTTCAGTCGGCATTTCCGCGTTGGCTACTCGTTCCACTAAAGATTCGGTACGTCGGCGGTACGCAATCAAGTCAGCAATGGAAATCATGATCAGACCATGGTGGTCAGCAAACTCACGCAACGCTGGTGCGCGCATCATCGAACCATCATCATGAACGACTTCAGCAATTGCGCCTGCAGGTGCCAGGCCTGCAAGTCGCGCTAAGTCAACAGATGCTTCAGTATGTCCAGGGCGACGCAGAACACCGCCGGGCATTGCCCGCAATGGGAAGACGTGTCCAGGTCGAGTCAGGTCCCACGGTTCAGTTGCCGAATCGCATAATACTTTAATGGTGTGCGCGCGATCTGCTGCACTAATTCCCGTCTCAATGCCGTGACGCGCATCAACACTGACTGCATAAGCAGTACCTTTGCGATCTTCATTGACTGCGGTCATAGGAGGAAGCCCCAGTCGATCCAGGACGGGGCCTTCCATCGATACACAAATAACACCCGATGTGTGGCGAATCATGAATCCGCATACTTCCGGAGTGGCTTTGGCAGCGGCAAAAATCAGATCGCCTTCATTTTCACGATCTTCGTCATCGACAACCACAACAGCTTTGCCCGCACGAATAGCGGCAATAGCATCTTCGACCGAATCTAATGTGGTCACGAGCTAGCCCCTACCAATTTCTCAATGTACTTTGCAAGCATGTCTACTTCTAGGTTCACGCTATCGCCAACTTGACGTAGCCCAAGCGTGGTGTGGTTCAGCGTGACTGGAATAAGCGAGACGCTAAAGGTCGAATCTGTAACAGCACTGACTGTGAGTGATGTGCCATCGACAGTGATGCTGCCTTTGTGCACAATATATTTCAGCAAATGTTTCGGCGGCTCGATTGTGACTACGTCCCAATGTTGCGAATGCTCGCGCGCTAAGACGTGACCAACGCCATCCACGTGCCCTTGAACAATGTGTCCACCTAAGCGGGTTGCTAACGTGACTGGGCGCTCGAGGTTAACGGGCGAATCTGCCTGAAGTGAACCGATTGTTGTCAGGCTTAAGGTTTCCTTCATCACATCAGCGGAAAAACTTGCTGATCCTCGGTCGGTAACCGTCAAGCAGACACCATTGACTGAAATCGAATCTCCAATAACACTTTCTTCAAGAACAACATGCGCATTAATAGTGATTCGCACAGCATCATCTGGCAAGTGAGTAATTGCGGCTACTGAGCCCAACTCTTCAACAATTCCAGTGAACATTTACTCGCCTCGGGTACGAAAGTGGATTAATAGGTCTAATCCAACACGCTCTATCCGTGGATTGGAAATCCGAAGCGCCTGGTCGAGCGTTGTAACACCAAAATCACCAATTGCGGGCACCCCTGAACCAGCTATCAGAGGGGCTTGGAACCAAAACACTTCATCCACGAGTTCTTTACGCCACAGCGAAGCGGATAGACCCTGACCTGCTTCAACGAGCACACTGTGTACCCCATGTTCACGCCAGAGTTGTGTCACGACTTCATTAAGGTCGCCTGAATATTGAATTGCACTATCCGCAAGGTGGAAGTCCTGAGGAATTGGACGAGTCCCGATAACTACACGCAACGGTTGTTCATTGCTATCGCGCACAGTCAGGTGTGGGTTATCTGCCAAAACCGTGCCAGTGCCAGTGACAATGGCTCCAACCTGGGATCGCAATATCTGCACCATCGCGCGCGAATCTTCGCCAGTAATCCACTGACTTGATCCATCACTGGCTGCAATAAATCCATCGAGTGTGGTCGCAGTCTTCCACTTTACCCATGGGCGTTCATTGCGCTGCGCAAAAGTCCACGATTCATTCAACGCCTGCGCATCATCTGCTAGCACGCCACTTGTCACTTCAATGCCTGCTGCGCGCAATGCGCTCTCACCACCAGCCATCAACGTATTCGGATCTCTCTGGGCATACACAACATGTGACACGCCAGCAGCCACGAGTGCCTGGACACATGGACCTTGCATCCCCTGCCCATTACAGGGTTCTAACGTTGAATACACAGTTGCACCACGCGCCGCATCGCCGGCTTGCTTTAATGCGACAACTTCAGCATGCGCAGTTCCCGAGCCGCGATGAAAACCGCGTCCGACGATGTGGCCCTGCGAGTTAACAACAACCGCTCCAACTCTGGGATTCTTATCGCGGGCAAGTTCAATAGTGCGCGCTTCATCGAGTGCCTTCGTCATCATCTCGATAGTTGTATCGCTCACGTACACCACCATGAACGTGTCGTAGCATCCTGCGCCCGGGCGCGCAGATCAGCGATTGCTGCGACGGGGTCTTGCGTGTTATAGACCGCGGAACCGGCTACGAAAGTATCGGCTCCCGCATCGGCACACTGTTCGATAGTTGTAGCAGAAACCCCACCATCAACTTGAATCCATATAGACAAGTCTTTGTTTTTGATGATCTCGCGAGCCGCTCGCACCTTTGCAAGTTGCTCCACCATAAATGACTGGCCACCAAAACCGGGTTCAACGGTCATAATCAAAATCATGTCGACTTCATCAAACATGTCGGCGTAATCCGCAAGTGCAGTTCCGGGCTTGAGTGCGATTCCGGCGCGCGAACCGTGGGCACGAATGTCACGTGCTACCTGGCGTGGATTATGTGCTGCTTCAGCGTGGAACGTCACGCTGCCTGCGCCTGCCTCTGCATAACCAGGCGCCCAACGATCAGCATCACTAATCATGAGGTGGCAATCAATCGGAGTGCTTACTTGTTTGAGTAGCGCCCCAACGATAGGTAAGCCAAGAGTTAAATTGGGAACGAAGTGGTTGTCCATGACATCAACATGTAGCCAGTCTGCGGCGCCTGCAACGCGTTCGCATTCGTCAACCAAATGACCAAAGTCGGCTGACAAGATGCTTGGTGAAATCCGCAATCCCATAGTGTCAGCCTAGCCGTGGTCGTTTCGCCGCAAAATAGTCAAGAACATGCCATCTGTGCCATGGATATCAGGTCGTAACCGTAACCGAGTCGTACCCTCGGGCAGGTCAAGCTGTGGCAACACTTGTGTGAGCGAGACTTCTGAAAACTCTGGGTGGTGACGCAAAAAGCCTGAGACCACTGCATCAGTTTCGGCAAGGTGTGGAGAACATGTTGCGTACCCAATCACTCCACCGACTCGTACCAATGTGCTGGCATGTTCAAGCAATTCCTTTTGCAGCGCCGTAAGTACAGGCACATCAGAGGGCGTGCGACGCCAACGTGCTTCCGGCCGGCGGCGCAAGGCGCCAAGCCCAGTACACGGCGCATCAATCAATATCCGATCGCACAACTGCGATGTTTCATATGTGCGAGCATCTTGCACAATGACTTCATGATTACCTGGTGCATCTCGGAGTGAGTTTGCAACCAGATCAGCACGTGTGGCAATCGGTTCCAGCGCAGTGAAACGAGCGCCAACCTGACTTGCGTAACCTGCGAGGATGGCCGCTTTGCCACCAGGGCCAGCACACATGTCAAGCCAATGTGATTGGCTGCCAGCAACGTCAACGTGTGCCACGGCCAGTGCAACGAGCTGGCTTCCTTCATCTTGAACTCCGATGTGCCCCAATCGGATGGCTTCAATGTCACCCGGACGTGTGGAACGTTCAAGGGTTCCCGCCAACTGCGACCACCTACCTGGCGACACTCCCTCAATTGCCATGACGTCATCCATTGTGCTTTGACCAGGCCGAGCGACAATCGAAATGAGTGCTGGTTCATTACCTGCTGCAAGCACGGGCACTACCGACTCGGCATCGAGTCCATAAGCATCTGCTAACGCCCGAATCACCCACACAGGATACGAATACTCAAATGCAAGTCGATCAACATCTGACATAGGACTGCCCAAATAATCAAGCCATTCATCCCAGTCACGTTCACTCACACGACGAAGTACGGCGTTAACAAACTTTGCGGCGCCATGGCTTGAAATAGTTTTTGCCAGCGTGACAGATTCATCGACCGCCGCATGGCTAGGGACTCGCATAAACAACATTTGGTACGCGCCAATGCGCAGTGCATCACGCACTGGTTGGTCAATGTCATCACGTGCAGCGCAAGCAGCGATCACCGTGTCGAGACTGCCTTGACGACGCAACGTTCCGTATGTGAGTTCCGTTGCCAGACCTGCATCACGCGAATCCAGCCCGGCGTCAGAAATAGCCCGCGGCAAAATTAAGTTGGCATAAGCATCTGCTGAATGCACCGCGTTAATGACATTCCACGCCACCCGGCGAGCGTTCAGTCCATTACTCACAGGTACCTGTCATTCTTAAGAGTGCCATGTCGTTACGCCAACATCGCAGAATCTGAAAGTGAGTGGGCCCATTCACTTGCCGGAGTTGACGTCTTTCCTGCGCGTTGAATGAACGTGAGTTCAACAGCATGTGAGCCCGTTCCTACAAGGATTGCCTTATCTGCTACTGCAACTTGTCCTGGCCGCAATTCAACATTGTCTGTACGAAGTTTTACAGGGGACATCTTTATGCGTTCATCGCCAAGCATGGTCCACGCACCCGGTGAATCAGTCATCGCTCGGATTCGTCGTGAAATTGCTAGTGCAGGGAGGGTCCAATCTATGCGCGCATCATTCGTTGAGATCTTTGGTGCATATGACACATCAATTGAACTTTGTGGTTGAGCTGAAATCCGATCACTTTCAATGCCATCAAGGACTTGCTCCATAAGGACACTCGCCATCTGATTTAACTGACCCAATAATTCAGTTGCTGTCACAGTGGATGAAATTGATGTTGTCACTGTTGCAAAGACTGGCCCTGTATCCAAACCCTTGTCAATCTGGAAAATTGTCACACCCGAGATGTCATCGCCGTGAATGATCGCATGCTGCACAGGCGCAGCACCACGCCAGGTTGGAAGCAACGAGTAATGCACATTGATCCAGCCATGTGCGGGCACGGCCAACAAGTTTTCTGGAATGAGCGCACCGTAGGCAACTACAACAACCAGATCTACTTCAGCAAGACGCGTAGCAATCTGCGCAATATGAGTGGGTTTCAGAATCTCGATGCCCCGCTCATGTGCCAAAGCCGCAACAGGTGATTGCGTCAGTTGCCGACCGCGACCTGAGGGGGCATCTGGTCGTGTGATCACAAAACACACTTCATGATGTGAATCAATCAGAGCCAAAAGCGGCATCACCGCTGAATCAGGTGTCCCTGCAAATGCAATACGCACGATTACATGAAGCCCGGAGAAAACGGATGCGGGCTCACTTTGATTTGAGTGTCGGTAGAAAACCAATCGGATTCGCGAATTGCTTTCATTGCATCCTTGCGGGTTTGAGCATCAAGGCGATCGATAAAGACAATTCCGTCAAGATGATCAGTCTCGTGTTGAACGCAACGAGCTAGTAATTCACTTCCTGAAATCACAACTGGCTCGCCATACATGTTCATTCCTTTGGCAACCACATGCAATGACCGCTTACATTCAAAAGATAGATCAGGTACAGACAGGCAGCCTTCGAGTCCATCTTGTAGTTCTTCGGATAGATCCAACACAGGATTAATCAGATGTCCAACCACATCGTCGACATCGTAGGTAAAGACTCGAAGTGACACACCAATCTGCGGAGCAGCTAATCCAGCGCCAGGAGCGTCCTGCATTGTCGTTGTTAAATCCGCAACTAACTGACGTAGTTCCTTATCAAAGACTGTAACTTCAAGCGCAGGCGTCGTCAGGACTGGATCTCCGAACAATCGAATCTCTTTGACGGGCATTGTGGTCTCCAATGAACTGCGCTTACAAGGCTCTAGTCTAAGTGACGCTAAATGTGATGCGGATCAACCTTGACGTTCACGGGTGCGCCTTTGTGTCGTGAGGACCGAATTGCTGTGGCATCTTTGAGTGCGCGCGACAGTTCCAGCCCGTGAGCCAGGTCAACAGAAAGCAGGAGACGCAATTGACCGTCACCCACAGGAACAGGTCCGCGCTGTGCGGTATCTTTCGGTAACTGGGCAATTGCCACAAGGTCATCAATATCTGTCTGAGCGCCAGTAAGAACCGCAAGGCGAACAGCTGGTGGTAGGGCCACCTCGCGACGAACTTCGAGTTCGCGCGTAGCAAAACCTAACGGGTCGTGCCGCACAAGTGCCTGGACTGCTGGTTGATCGGCATCAGCAACAACAATCACCTCGCCACCGCTTCGTACCTGGGCAACAACTTCACTCCACTTTGCAAAAGTATCCTCGGCAGCTCGCAGATCAGGGCGCGACAACATGCCGTTTCCATCGAGCACAATGGCGCCGGCATATCCTTTGGAAGCACGAGGCATAGCGCCTGGGGTGGCTACAACGATTGACGCTCGTTCATCGATGGCACGCACAATGTGATCACCTGACGATGTGCGCACCGGCACACCAGGAAATGCCCGACCTAACTCCTCAGCTGTGCGTTCACTTCCCACTGTTGTGGCACGCACTGTTGTCCCCTTGCACTGTGAGCACACCCACGACGCATCCTGATATCCGCAATGAAAGCACGTTGGCGCACTGCTGCGCTGTGATCGAAGGAGCGGACCTGCACATTGCGAACAGGTTGCTGGTAACCGACACGAGTCACATAACAACCGAGGTTGATAACCTGCACGTGCGACCAGCACAGCTACCGGCCCAGACTCGAGTGCCTTCTTGATTGTTTGCAGTGCAATACCTGGTATTCGGGCATGCGGACCCGAGACATCACGATCCCGATACACATCATCAAGCGCGCATCGGACTGTGGGTGAACTATGACGCAAGTTCTCTCGTGGCCGTGCAACATGCACCGCCCATGGGATAAGAGCAGCAGACTCCACGCTCATCGCTGGTCCGATGACAACTAAGCCGCAGTCATGCTGCCGAGCACGCGCAACGGCTACGTCACGTGCATTCCAATAGGGAGCCTGCGGATCAACGAGCGACTCACTCCAGTCATCCCAAACAATCAGCGTCGCTAAGTGTGCTGCCGGTGCAAACACTGCAGAACGAGTACCGACGACAATGCGAGCTTTGCCTCGTAACGCTTGAACATAATTGCGATACCGCTTTTCTGGACCATCATCGGCAAGCAAGACAGCAATTGCGTTGTCAGGCACACTCAAGTGTGTTAGACACTGCACGATGTATTCCACAGCAGTGCGATCGGGGGCAACGATGATGACATCGCGCTGCCCGTGTGCAACAGATGCTGCCAGTTCTGCAATTAACACGCCACAGTCGTCGTTGCCAGTAGTGACAATTGCTCGAACTGCTTCACCGTTTGAGGTACGACGAATTAAAGCCTCACCGCCCGAATAATTGGTCCACAGCGTTGCGTTCAATGCGGGCACATTGTCACAGTCAGGTAGGTCAGCTGCTTCGGCACGTGCGTGGCGATTCGGTATTGCGCTTCGAAGGACATCAGAGACCACGCCAGCTTGACGAACAGCAACATCGCGAACCAAGACGAGCAAATTTTCGTCAAGAACTTTCTCGGCAGAAATGATGGACGTCACCGCCATTAAGGTTCCAGGATGGTCAGACTTGTCTTGGCGGGACACTACCCACGCATCGGTGAGCTTTCCAGAAAATCGCACGCGCACCCGTACACCTGGATGCATGCTGTCAGAAAGTTTTGCAGGCACCGCGTAATCGAATGGGCGATCCAAATGCGGCAATGGACTGTCAATTATTACGCTGACCACGGGATCATTCTCTGCAAGCGGGACTTCGGCCCTGACGCGCTTAGCGCGACCAGGAACCAATGACAATTGGTCGCCGCTCACAACTTAGTTGTTACTCACACATTTCTATATAGAGCCAACAAGTGAGTCCGCACGGTCCGTGCTTTCCCAGGTGAAGCCTGGACGGCCAAAGTGACCATACGCTGCTGTGGGACGATATTTCGTCACACTGGTATTAAGTAGCTGTAGGTCAGCAATAATCGCTGCTGGACGAAGATCAAATACCTTATGAATGGCTTGCTGAATTTTCTCGTCAGACACTGTTCCAGTTCCGAAGGTTTCAACGAATACGCCAACTGGATGCGCCTTGCCAATTGCATAGGCAACTTGCACTTCGCATCGAGTCGCTAGACCAGCAGCAACAACATTCTTTGCAACCCAACGCATCGCATATGCAGCAGAACGGTCAACTTTTGATGGGTCTTTACCGGAGAATGCACCGCCACCGTGACGAGCCATACCGCCATAGGTATCAACAATAATTTTTCGGCCAGTTAATCCAGCATCACCCATCGGGCCACCGACAACAAATTTGCCAGTTGGATTAACAAGCAGCGTGAATTCATTTGCAGTCAGATCAAATTTGGCTAGCACCGGTTCAACAACATGCTTGCGGATTTCAGGTGCTAATTGCTTATCAAGGTCAACATCTTCTGCATGCTGTGAAGACACCACAACAGTGTCGAGTCGCACTGCACGATCGCCGTCGTATTCAATAGTGACTTGCGTCTTTCCATCAGGACGCAAATAAGGCATGATTCCAGATTTACGCACCAACGTGAGCTGTTCAGCTAGTCGATGCGCGATCGTGATAGGCAGCGGCATGAGTTCAGGAGTGTCATTGCATGCGTAACCAAACATTAACCCTTGGTCACCTGCACCCTGGCGATCAAGCGGATCCTCCGAGCCACTCACGCGCTCTTCAAATGCATCATTTACGCCCTGCGCAATGTCAGGTGATTGAGTGCCGATGGACACCGATACTCCACACGAGTTTCCATCAAAGCCTTTTTCAGAAGAGTCATAACCAATTGAGTTGACTACCTCGCGCACAATGCCCATGACATCGGCGAAGCCTTCTGTGGTCACTTCACCAGCAACGTGCACTTGCCCTGTGGTCAGCATGGTTTCAACAGCCACGCGACTCTTAGGATCTTGGCTGAGTAAATCATCCAGAATCGCGTCAGAGATTTGATCAGCCATTTTGTCTGGATGACCCTCGGTGACAGATTCAGAAGTGAACAAACGACCAGACATTCACATAACCCTTTTGCTAGACGATAGTGATGGAGACGGTAAGGGGAAGACTCGCTAAATCTTAGCGGTTCTCAATCAATTACTTGAGGGCTGGGGCTACTAAATCCCAGAGAGCATTCGCAATTTCGACCTTGCTCGCGCGAGGTACGTGCACCTCATGAGCATCCCCTTTTAGCAAAATTGTGACTTCGTTCTTGTCAGACCCGAACGCCTTATCACCTGTTACATCATTGACAACCAACGCATCACAACCTTTGCGCGCCAGTTTCGCCCGACCATGCTCGACAACCGACGCTTGTGAGTCCCCAGTCTCGGCTGCAAAGCCCACAACAAATTGGTGGGCTAATTTGTTGGCAACAATGCCAGTCAAAATGTCCGGAGTGCGGACCAACTCAATTGTTGGTGCCAAGCCATCATCTGATTTCTTGATTTTGACATCGCTCACGTGTGCAGGTGCAAAATCTGCCACCGCCGCAGCCATGACAATGACATCTACCTGAGCAATGTGTGCCTCTACTGCAGCCTTGAGTTCTTGCCCTGTTTCCACATGCAAGACAGTAACTCCTGAGGGAACAGGCGCAGTGACGTTCGCGCATACCAATGTGACGTCAGCGCCACGATCTCTAGCAGCTTGCGCAATCGCTACACCCTGTTTACCGCTGGATCGATTTCCAATAAATCGAACGGGATCAAGGTTCTCGCGAGTACCACCAGCGGTCACTAGAACTCGTCGGCCGTTCAGGTCGCGCTGAGTCGTTGACGCTAAAGCCAATGCGGCGGCTGCAATGTGTTCTGGCTCGGGCATGCGACCGGGTCCGCTGTCATCGCCAGTGAGTCGACCGTTGGCAGGCTCGAGTACCACCGCTCCGCGGCTTCGCAATATGTCAACGTTGCTTTGTGTTGCAGCGTTAAGCCACATTTCGGTGTGCATCGCTGGTGCGTAAACAACGGGACATGTCGCCGTGAGAAGCACGTTTGTCAAAAGGTCATTGGCTGCCCCATGAGCAGCTCGAGATAACAAATCAGCTGTTGCAGGTGCCACGATAATCAGGTCTGCATTTTTACCGATTGTCACGTGAGGTACTTCAGAAACGTTGTCCCATACTTCTGCGGTAACGGGATTACCTGAGAGCGCTTCCCACGTTGCTGTACCAACAAATTTCAATGCTGAAGGAGTCGGAACAACGCGAACATCATGACCAGCTTCAGTCAGAGTGCGCAACAACGCGGCAACTTTGTAGGCCGCTATACCGCCGCCAACACCAAGAACGATGTTGAGGGACTTCGTGGTCACGACTAAGCGACGATTTCAGGCTCGAGAGTGAGCTTGCCTTGGCTAATTTCGCGCAACGCAATAGAAAGCGACTTTTCTTGAGCACCGGACTCAACAAGTGGCCCAACATATTCCAAAAGACCTTCGCTCAACTGTGAGTAGTAGGCGTTAATCTGACGCGCGCGCTTGGCTGCGTAAATAACTAATGCGTACTTAGAATCTGCGATGTCGAGTAATTCGTCAATCGGAGGATTGGTGATTCCCTCGGGGGCTACATGGGCCACGTGCAAACTCCTAGATGTTAATTGGGCGAACTCAGATATGATACCAACTCTGCGGCAGCACGAGATACATCGTCATTAACCACCACATGGTCAAAGAAATCAACGGATTTGAGTTCATCTCGGGCAGTCTGGAGGCGCTCATCGACCTGGTCAGGGGTCTCGGTACCACGCCCTATGAGGCGTGATTCCAACTCTGCCCATGATGGGGGCTCCAGGAAAACCAGGATTGCTTCGGGCATAGTTGCCCGCACTTGCATGGCGCCTTGCACTTCAATCTCGAGTAACACCGGTATTCCTGCATCGAGTCGAGCCTGAACTGCCTGGCGCGGTGTTCCGTAGCGATTACCTGCAAACGTTGCCCATTCCAGGAGTTCACCTTGTGCAACGAGCACCTCGAACTCTTCAACCGAAGTAAAGAAATAATTCACGCCGTTGACTTCACCTGGCCTAGGTGTTCGGGTCGTTGCGGATACCGATAACCATGTATCAGGTAATTCTTGGAGCACATGACTGATCACAGCACTCTTGCCAACACCGCTTGGTCCTGACAACACAACAAGATGAGCCATTAACGCGCTCTGCTGTCCAAGACATCGCACAGCGACGCCACTTGGTGTGGACCGAGACCACGAAGTCTGCGGGAATGTGCAACTCCACACTTGTCCATAATTGCAGCTGCCTTAATACGACCTATTCCGGGCATGGACTCCAGCGCAGCCACTACCTTCATGCCTGCAACGATCTCATCGACATCAGCCACGGCCAACAGATCGCGCCATGAAATAGTCGCATCTTTGAGTTGGCGCTTCACTTGAGCCCGCTTGGTACGAATGTGCACCGCTTTTGCTGATGCCGCTACACGCTGGTCGTGAGTAAGTGCGGGAACTGGCATGACGTTGATGTTACTCCAGTAGTGAATGGTGTTTCCAAATTATCAGAGAAGTGATGCCGCAATTTCTGCAGCTGCTTGACTGATGTCACTTGCCCCTGTGATTGGTCGACCGATCACTAGGAGGTTTGCCCCGTGTGCAATTGCCTGCTGTGGTGTAGCAATACGTTGTTGATCACCCGCATCGGACCCGACAGGGCGAACACCCGGGGTAATCAGCACTATGTCAGAACCAACAGCGGCACGAACAGCAGCGACTTCCTGCGGTGAACAGACAATCGCTCGCGCTCCTGCTGCAACCGATTGTTCTGCCAATGTGGTGACGATCTCTTGCGCAGTTCCCGACCACCCCATTGCTGAAAGTTGCTCTTGACTCAGCGACGTCAAGATGGTGACGGCGGTAATGAACGTATCCGGTAAAGCTTGGGCAGCTGCAGCAACCATGTCGGGTCCGCCACTGGCATGTACCGTGAGGAACTTTGGCTGTAGCGACGCGACGCTGCGAGCTGCGCCTGCAACAGTGGCTGGAATGTCATGCAATTTGACGTCGAGAAAAATATCGCACCCTGATGCTTCGCGAGCAACATGCACAGCATCGTGTCCGTCGCGAAGAAATACTTCGAGCCCAACTTTGACCACTTGAACGTGAGGGCCTACTTGTTTTGCCCAGTCTTTGGCAATAGCAAGTGTTGGTGCATCGAGTGCCACTGCAATGGGGGCTTTTGTCATGTCCATGTCCTTATCGATGTGCCAAACCAATGACATCGCGCACTGACGCATAGCCACGAGATGAAAGTTCGTTCGAAAGTTCTTCAGCTACCCGCCATGGAGCACGCGGATCGCCAAACACCACAGTTCCAATACTGACAGCGCTTGCGCCGGCAGCAAGGAACTCTAACGCGTCATGGCCGGTACGAATTCCACCCATACCTAGTATCGGAAGTTCCGGCAATGCCGCATGCACTTGATACACGGCACGCACAGCTACTGGCCTGATCGCTGGACCTGATAATCCACCGGTACGACCTCCAAGTAGTGGCTTCATGCGGTCTACGTCAATCACCATGCCGAGCAGCGTATTGATCATTGAGACACCATCAACACCTGCCTCGTGCACGCTATGGGCGATCGAAACAATGTCTGTGACATCGGGAGACAATTTCGCCAGCACTGGCGCACTCGAAGACCACTCGCCGAGTACTGCTCTGATCACATCAGCTGCAGCGTACGGATCGCAGGCAAATACCTGGCCGCGACTTTCTACATTTGGGCACGAAATATTTACTTCCAGTGCAGCAATCCCAGGAACATCGCAAAGTCGCGCAGCCAGTGCGGCGAACTCTGCAGTTGTACTTCCAGCGATGGACACCACAGTCGTCACACCGTTGGCATTGAGCCAAGCAAGATCTTTTTCAATAAATGTTTCGACACCTTGGCCTTGTAATCCAATCGAGTTCAGCATGCCGCTTGGAGTTTCTGCCATACGTGGCGTCGCACGACCTGATCGTGCATTTTGCATGACGCTTTTTGTAACTACCGCGCCTATTGTCGACAGATCACCAAACTGTGACAGCTCGCGACCGGAAGCGGCGCAGCCTGATGCAGTTAATGTCGGTGAGCTCAGTTGCAGCGAACCCAGTGAGGTCGATAAGTCAACACTCATTAGTGGCCACCTACAATCGGTGCACCGTGGGCATCGTGAGGAATAGTGTGCACGTCATCCCATCGCACTCGGTCACCGCGGAAAACCGGTCCATCAACGCACGAGCGCACCATTCGAGTGGTGCCATCATCACCGATAACTGGCAACACGCATGTCATGCAGATACCAATACCGCAGGCCATCGATTCTTCAACGGCACACTGGCTAAAAGCTCCAAACTTTTGTGCAACTCGAGATACTGCTTGCAACATGCCCATTGGGCCACAGGCATAAACAACTTTGGCATTGATGTTTCTCATTGCATCTGGAAGTGCATCCGTTACTCGGCCACGCATTCCAGATGAACCATCATCAGTTGTGACTGCAAAATGATCAGCATCGCGGGACAGATCAAGTACTCCAAATAATCTGTCTTGCGAAGCAGCACCAAGCACCACTGCAACGTCACATCCGCGATCCCGCAATGCTTGTGCCAACATCCCCATCGGAGCAGCGCCGTAACCACCTGCCACCAGCACAGCACCAACCGGTTGGTTAGGAAGCGCAAACGGTTTGCCCAATGGCGCAATGATGTCAATGACATCACCTACGTTGGCCGTGGCAAGCCACTGTGTACCTTGGCCATGCGCGGCAAAAATCAACTCGATAGATTCACCAGGTGTTGCACGGTGAATTGAAAACGCGCGTCGCAACAACATTGCACTTCCAATGCCGCCAACTGAAACAGCAGCAAAGTGCCCAGGTTCCACATGCTCGGCAACCGTCGGAGCATGAAGTACTACATGGAAATATGCCCCGACTGGCTCAATCGAGAGAATCTCACTATCAATTTGTTGGGCGTTGCTCACGATGTCGCCAACTCATTCGCACTACCTAATAAGGCATTGAGTTCAGCAACGTGCTCTTGAATAGATTTCACGAGCAAGGGACCACGATGCAATGACTCAATTCCTTCGACCGCAGCGATCAGACCTTGAATTGTGGTGATTGATGCAGTACCCGTTAATACTGCAGCAAGTCTGATTTCGTAACCATCACGTCGAGCGCCAGTCCCATACGGAGTATTCACCACTAGATCAATTTCGCCATTCATGATGGCCTCGACTGTAGTTGGAACACCATCAGATGCACCTTCATGTTGTTTGCGAATTGGACTAGTCGGAATTCCCTGCTCCAATAAATACTTTGCTGTGCCACCAGTGGCGTACACCTTGAACCCGAGAGTCACCAGACGTTGAATCGGATCAACCACTTGCGCCTTATCGCGATCTGCCACCGACACAAAAATTGACCCCTTGGTTGGCAAGCCATCGCGGTAAGCCGCGAGTTGCGACTTTGCAAAAGCAGTTCCAAAATCAACATCGATACCCATCACTTCGCCAGTTGATTTCATTTCGGGTCCAAGAACCGTGTCAACACCAAGGAACCGGTTGAAAGGCAAAACTGCTTCCTTCACACTGACAGGTGCACCAACTGGTGAATCAGCCCCGTCGCCGTGTGCTCGCAAAAATCCATCAGCGCGAAGTGAAGCAATCGAATCGCCGACTGCAATCCGAGCTGCGGCTTTCGCTAGTGATATACCCGTTGCTTTCGACACAAATGGCACAGTACGCGAGGCACGTGGGTTTGCTTCCAGTACATACAGTTGTCCATCAGCCAGTGCATACTGAACATTAAGTAAGCCCAATACTCCGACGCCTTGAGCAATCTTTTCAGTGGCACGACGAATATCGCCAATGTGCTCAGCAGTCAGTGTGTAAGGAGGCAGCGCGCATGCGGAATCACCAGAATGAATTCCTGCCTCTTCAATGTGTTCCATCACACCACCCAGATACAACTCAGTGCCATCGAACAAAGCGTCAACGTCAATTTCAATGGCATCATCCAGGAACCGATCAACGAGTACCGGATGCTCGGGATTAACCCGCGCTGCACGAGTCAGATAATCAGACAACATTGACTCGTCGTACACAATTTCCATACCGCGTCCACCAAGCACGTACGACGGACGGACAAGTACCGGATACCCGATACGGTCGGCAATAGTTTTAGCTTCATCAAACGAAGTTGCCATTCCGTGCTCAGGCGATCGAAGTCCTGCCTGGTCCAAAACGCGCCCGAACGCACCGCGTTCTTCAGCTAAGTCGATTGCCTCTGGAGTGGTGCCAAGTAATGTGACTCCCGCAGCTTTGAGCCCAGCAGCAAGACCCAGCGGAGTCTGACCGCCCAGTTGTGTGATGACACCAAGGACTGGTCCAGCAAGAGTCTCAGCATGAATCACTTCGAGCACATCTTCTAAAGTGAGTGGCTCAAAATACAACCGACTCGACGTGTCGTAGTCCGTGGATACCGTTTCTGGATTGCAATTGACCATCACAGTGTCGAAACCGCGATCCCGCAACGTTAAAGATGCGTGCACGCACGAATAGTCGAACTCAATACCTTGTCCAATGCGGTTTGGACCTGAACCCAAAATAATGACGGCAGGGCGCTCACGTGGTGTGACTTCAGATTCTTGGTCGTACGTTGAATAGTGATATGGCGTTGTCGCTGCGAATTCAGCTGCACACGTATCAACAGTCTTGTACACAGGTCGCACATCCAGGGTGTGACGGATACCGCGCACTTCAGATTCACTCAAGGAGCGAATCGATGCAATCTGAGCATCCGAGAAACCGTGGCGCTTTGCGGCGAATAACACTTCACGAGTCAACGACGGCGCATCTGCGAGATCTCGAGCTACTTCGCATAACAACGTGATTTGGTCAAGAAACCAAGGATCAATTTTTGTTGCCTCAAACACTTGTTCCAGCGTGGCGCCGGCCCACAACGCAAGTTGTACTTGGTTTAACCGGCCATCGTGTGGAATTGCCATCGTGGTCAACAGTGATGGAACATCAATATCCTTTGGTGCTTTGGACCAATCAAAGAGTGATTCTTTGCGTTCAATGGAACGAAGTGCTTTGTGCAGACTTTCTGTGAAGTTACGGCCAATAGCCATCGCCTCTCCCACTGACTTCATTGTCGTGGTCAGTGTCTGATCGGCACCAGGAAACTTTTCAAATGCAAATCGTGGAATTTTTGTGACAACGTAATCAAGGGTTGGCTCAAATGACGCTGGTGTTTCTTTCGTAATGTCGTTAGGAATTTCATCAAGCGTGTATCCGATGGCTAACCGCGCTGCAATTTTTGCAATAGGGAAACCCGTTGCTTTACTCGCTAACGCAGAAGAGCGAGATACTCGTGGATTCATTTCAATCACAATGATGCGACCATCAGCGGGATTTACCGCAAATTGAATGTTGCATCCTCCCGTATCAACACCAACCGCGCGAATGATTGCGATTCCCAAGTCGCGCAACGTCTGGAACTCGCGATCAGTCAGTGTCAGTGATGGAGCCACCGTGATTGAGTCACCGGTATGGACTCCCATGGGGTCAAGGTTTTCGATGGAACAAACAACCACAACATTGTCTTTGTGGTCTCGCATCAGTTCCAGCTCGTATTCTTTCCAGCCAATGATGGACTCTTCAAGCAGCACTTCAGTCGTCGGACTCGCTTGCAGCCCAGCTCCAGCGATGCGTAACAGATCCGTGTGGTTGTAGGCAATGCCCGAACCAGCACCACCCATAGTGAACGATGGACGAACAACGACTGGGTACCCGAGGTCCTTCACACCTTCAAGACAGTCATCCATTGTGTGACACACATGCGAACGAGCACTCTCAGCACCAATGTCGGCAACGATGGTGCGAAACTTTTCACGATTCTCGCCACGTTCAATCGCTTCAACGTTTGCGCCGATGAGCTCAACGTTAAATTTCTCGAGTGTTCCGTCATGATGCAGCGCAATTGCAGTATTGAGTGCAGTCTGTCCACCCAGAGTGGGCAACAATGCATCAGGTCGTTCCCGTTCAATAATGCGAGCCACAATTTCTGGTGTGATTGGTTCGATATAGGTGGCATCAGCAAATTCCGGATCAGTCATAATCGTGGCGGGATTACTGTTCACCAGAATGACACGCAAACCTTCTGCTTTGAGTACGCGGCAAGCTTGCGTGCCCGAATAGTCAAACTCACAGGCTTGGCCGATAACAATCGGACCTGAGCCAATCACCATGACCGATTTAATATCGCTACGACGTGGCATCAGCGAGTGCCCTCCATCACTTCTATAAATCGATCAAACAAATATGCAGAGTCATGTGGACCCGCTGCTGCTTCGGGATGGTACTGAACACTAAAAGCCGGCACATCAAGGCACTCAAGTCCCTCAACGACATCGTCATTCAGACACACATGACTGACCCGCACTCGACCAAATGGTGTATCCGAATCTTGATCACGTGGCGCATCCACAGCGAAGCCATGATTGTGCGCAGTCACTTCTACTTTGCCTGTAGTTCGATCCATAACTGGCTGGTTAATACCACGGTGACCGTAGCGAAGTTTGTAAGTTCCAAAGCCAAGCGCACGTCCCAGAATTTGGTTTCCAAAACAAATCCCAAAAAATGGACGCTTCGCAGTTAATGCAGCCTTAACCAGTTCAATTGCGTGAGTTGCAGTGGCTGGGTCACCTGGACCATTCGAAACGAACACACCATCACGACCAGCTAGTAAAAAGTCTTCAATAGAAATAGTGGACGGAACGACATGTACTTCAATCCCACGCTGGGCCATGAGGAATGGTGTCATCGACTTAATCCCTAAGTCCAAAGCAGCAACCTGAAACTTCTTTTCTCCCACGGCAGGTACGACGTAAGTCTGTTTCGTCGACACCGTATCGGAGAAAGAAGCACCCAACATGTCAGGAACGGATCGCACAGCGGTCAGCAACTCGTCAACCGACGCCGTTGCTGCAGCCCCGCTGAAAATTCCAACGCGCATCGCACCGTGTTCGCGTAAATGTCGAGTCAGCGCCCGAGTATCGATACCGCTTATACCCACAACACCTTGAGCAACTAGCGCTTTATCAAGACTGGTGGTTGCTCGCCAATTCGAGACGCGTCGCGCAGGGTCACGCACCACATAGCCGGAAACCCAAATCTGCTCGGATTCGTTATCTTCGTCATTCCATCCCGTGTTTCCAATGTGAGGCGACGTGTGAATTACTACTTGGCCGCAGTAAGACGGATCGGTAATGGTTTCTTGGTAGCCGGTCATCCCTGTTGCAAAAACAGCTTCACCAAATGTTGAGCCGACTGCGCCGTAAGCCTGCCCAGAAAATATCTGACCGTCTTCGAGAACTAATACTGCCGAGGTCATACCAACTCACCATCGAGCACTGTGGCACGGCCACGGAAAAACGTCGCCATAACACGACCAGGCAGAGTTAATCCGCCATACGGAGTATTTCGGCTTGCACTCACTGACTGTGCAGGAACCACTTGGGTATCGATGTCGGGATTAAAGACCACAATGTTCGCCGGCATTCCAACAGCAAGTGGTTGCCCCTGATCGTGAACACGTGCGATTGCCGCTGGCGCAATCGACATGCGATCTGCCACGTCGGACCAGGACATTAACCCAGTTTTCACCATGGTCGCATTCACTACCGAAAGCGCGCTTTCCAAACCGGTCATTCCAAATGCCGCCGCCGTCCATTCGCAATCTTTGTCTTCTGATGGATGTGGAGCGTGATCGGTTGCAACGACGTCAATCGTGCCATCGGCAAGTCCGGCACGCACTGCTTCAACATCAGCAGCAGTACGCAATGGCGGATTCACTTTGTAAATTGGATCGTATGACGTGACAACATCATCTGTGAAGAACAGATGGTGTGGTGTCACTTCAGCGGTGACATTAATGCCGCGTGCCTTTGCCCAACGAATAATGTCTACGCTTCCGGCAGTGGACAGATGGCATACATGCAATCGTGAACCCACATGCTGGGCAAGCAACACATCGCGGGCAATGATGGCTTCTTCTGCCACTGCAGGCCAGCCAGCTAGTCCTAACTTTCCAGACACGATGCCCTCATTCATTTGAGCACCCTCAGTTAACCGCGGCTCTTGAGCATGCTGCGCAATTACGCCGTCAAACGCTTTCACATATTCCAAGGCACGACGCATTAAAGCGGCATCCCATACACACTTGCCATCGTCGCTGAATACTCGCACACCAGCAGCGCTATCTGCCATCGCACCAAGTTCAGCCAATGCAACACCCTCAAGTGACACAGTCACTGCTCCAACCGGACGAACGTCAACTAATCCTGCTTGTTGCCCTAACCGCCACACTTGTTCGACAACACCGGCAGTATCAGCAACTGGATTGGTATTTGCCATGGCATGCACCGCAGTAAATCCACCCTTTGCTGCAGCCCGACTACCGCTAAGAACTGTTTCTGCATCTTCGCGACCTGGCTCTCGTAGGTGCGTGTGTAAATCAACTAATCCAGGCAACACGACGCAACCCGATGCATCAACGCGCACATCAGCCGAAAGGTCGTTACCGATCGCGGCAATAACTCCATCTGCAATCAGAATGTCAGCGACATCCTGCCCCAACAGGGATCCACCTGCAATTACATACGTAGACATTAAACGCCTTCCGTTCCACCAAGTAAGAGATACAACACAGCCATACGGACACTCACACCATTAGCAACCTGCTCAACGATGACTGACCGTGACGAATCTGCGACATCAGCTGAAATTTCCATTCCGCGATTCATCGGACCAGGGTGCATCACAATGGCATGGTCTTGCATAGTGTTCATGCGCGCCACATTCAGTCCATAGCGATAGCTGTATTCGTGAGCCGTTGGGAAAAATGCTGCACTCATTCGCTCACGTTGCACTCGAAGCATCATGACAGCATCAACATCAGCTATTGACTCATCGATGTTGTAAGAGACTTGCGCGCCCCAGGTCTCTACTCCAATAGGTAGCAATGTTGGTGGTGCGACAAGGCGTACTTCTGCTCCCAATGTTGTGAGCAAGAGAACATTGGAACGTGCCACTCTGCTGTGGAGCACATCGCCGACAATCGCCACCTTTGCGCCTTTTAAGTCGCCAGAATTATCTTTGAGATGTTGTCGCAGGGTGTACGCGTCAAGTAATGCTTGCGTGGGATGTTCATGGGTTCCATCACCTGCATTAACCACGCCTCCAGAAATCCACCCCGAGTGTGCAAGCCGGTGCGGAGCTCCACTGGCGTTGTGCCGAATGATGACTGCGTCTGCTCCCATCGCTTCAAGAGTCAGCGCCGTATCTTTCAAGCTTTCGCCTTTAGATACGCTCGACCCTTTTGCAGAGAAGTTAATAACGTCAGCCGAGAGTCGTTTTGCTGCAGCTTCAAAAGAAATTCGAGTACGGGTGGAATCTTCATAAAATAAATTCACGATGGTTCGACCACGAAGCGGTGGGAGCTTACCGACACCTTGGGTCGTTGCAGCGGCAAGTTGTGTTGCCGTGTCAAGAATTGTGATTGCCTCTTCACGCGTGAGTTCTCCAGCACTAAGCAAGTGCTTCATGAGGATTGCTCAATCGTGACTTGATCAATGCCATCACGTTCGATGACTTGAACTTTGACTTGTTCGGTTTTCGATGTCGGTAGGTTCTTGCCGACGTAATCAGCGCGAATAGGTAATTCTCGATGGCCACGATCAACGAGCACTGCGAGTTGAACGGCCTGCGGTCTTCCCAATTCGCTCAGTGCATCAAGCGCACTACGAATTGTGCGCCCTGAGTAGAGCACATCGTCAACAAGAACGACAAGTCGACCCTCGATACCTTCTGGCGGTACCACTGTGGGTAATAACGCTCGAGCTGGCCGCAGTCGCAAGTCATCGCGATACATCGTGACATCTAGCGCACCTACGGGAACTGGTGTGCCTTGGATGGATTCAATTTTTGCTGCCAGCCGCACGGCTAAATCTGCGCCGCGTGTGGGGATGCCCATCAATGTCAGATGTGATGCACCATGGGTGCGTTCGACAACTTCATGAGCTAATCGTGTAAGCGCTCGGGACATATCGTCGGCGTCTAGAACGACTCGGGAAGGACGATTTTCGGGTTCTACTACGTGCGTCATCGTTTACCTCCTTTCCTGCCTCACGGGACAGGTGTTAAAGGATGCGTTTAGTGAACTATCCAGATACTAGCGCACACAGTGAAGCGGCACGCTTATTGGGTTGGATTGGCGCCGTTTCCGAGTCGATGGACGCGCATCCCATTGGTGGTTCCTGGCACGCCAGGGGGCACGCCGGCGATGAACACCAATCTGTCGTTAACTTCGAATCGATCGAGTTCCAACAGTGTTCGATCAACTTGGACCACCATGTCATCGGTATGCATCACAGGCGGTACCAGAAAACTTTCAGTTCCCCACAGTAATGAGAGCTGATTGCGCACGCGTGGATTGGTTGTGAAGGCCAAGATGTCGGTGGCACTGCGATGGCGAGCAACAAGTCTGGCTGAGCGGCCAGTTTCAGTAAATGGAATCAGACTCACTGCCTGGATCTGTGTTGCTACTCGAACTGCCGCGGCACACAATGCCATTGCAGTACTTTCTTGCATGTGTGATTCAAGTGCAGGTAGCCGATCAAGGGCTTCAGTTTCAATATGCTGAATAATCCGGCCCATCGTTTCCACCACCAGGATGGGATGTTCGCCCACACTCGTTTCTCCCGAGAGCATGAGCGCGTCAGCGCCATCAAGCACAGCATTAGCCACATCGCTAGCCTCTGCACGAGTAGGTCGCGCCATGTGAATCATTGAGTCAAGCATTTGAGTAGCAACAATGACTGGCTTTGCAGCATCACGAGCCAGTGCAATGGCGCGCTTTTGTACAAGTGGCACCATCTCAAGAGGAAGCTCGACGCCTAGGTCGCCTCGAGCAACCATGATGCCGTCGAACGCGTCGACAATTTCTTGCAAATTATCTACAGCTTGCGGTTTTTCTATTTTGGCGATGACAGGAATGTGTATACCTTCTTCATCCATAATGGTTTTCACATCAGCGAAGTCTTCTGCGCTTCGAACAAATGACAGCGCCACCATATCTACGCCTTGTCGTAGCGCCCAGCGCAAGTCGACGATGTCCTTTTCAGACAATGCAGGGACACTGACCGCTGCGCTAGGAAGATTAATCCCCTTGTTGTCACTCAATTGACCAGCTTCAGTGCAACGCAGAACCACGTGGTTATGTGTCACATCGGTTACATCAAAGCCAACTTTTCCGTCGTCAATTAAAATTCGATCGCCAATTTTGCTGTCGCTCGGAAGTCCTTTGTACGTCGTGCCACACATGTGGCGATCTCCAGGCACATCGTCGGTTGTAATGATGAACTTGTCGCCAACAACAAGATCTACTGGTCCTTCGGCAAATCGAGCCAACCGAATTTTGGGGCCTTGCAGGTCTGCCAAAATCGCCACACCTGTGCCAGTGAGGTCAGCAGCGTGCCGCACTTTGTCGTAACTGGCCGCATGGTCGCTATGTTCGCCGTGCGACAAATTAAGCCGAGCCACATTCATCCCAGCCTGGACCAACTGAAGGATGACTTCCTGGGACGATGTTGCAGGACCAAGTGTGCAAACAATTTTCGCGCGTCGCATTTTTAACCTATCTATTACTTCTCATCGTCGATTACGCCAAGCTGCACAGACACGGGCACCGATTTCATAGGGCACTCGGGAAGGAGTCACTCGCTTCGACCGCATCGAAGATTATCCTCGGGACGACATTGGCCCTATGTTTTCTAGGCTACACGCCACTAGAGAGAATGGCCCACAAGGTGACCCAAGAAATATGTGACAAGCCCCGCGAATGCACCGACTACGAGTTGACGTGAACCGTTGTACCACCAGGTACGCGACGTGACCTTCGATGCCACAACACCTGCAAGGAAAAGTGAAATTGCAGTTGCACACATCGCAGGGATCACCGAAATTGCGCCAAAAAGATAAGGAACCAGCGGAACGAGCGCGCCCAAACTAAAGAAGACAAAACTCGATATCGCAGCAACCCATGGATTGGGCAAAGTATCCAATGAAATGCCCAGTTCCTCGCGGACATGAACTTCTAATGCCTTCTGCGGATCGCTACTGAGTTGAGTCGCAACCTGTAGTGCCAAGGCTGGCTCAAGTCCGCGAGCTTCCCACAACGCCGCCAGTTCCTGCAATTCCCCTTCAGGGTTGAGTTCGAGTTCTCGACGTTCACTTTCAATTTCAGCAAGAGCTGCTTCAGATTGAGTTGCTACCGAAACGTATTCGCCAGCACCCATCGAAATTGCCCCGCCAACAAGCCCTGCAATACCTGCAAGGACCAGAGTCTGATTTGCATTGGTTGCTCCCGTTGCGGCCACACCTCCAGCGATACCGGCAATCAGTGAGCTGTTACTTAAGAGTCCATCCATCGCACCAAAGACTGCAGGCCGTAACCAACCTCCAGTAACGTCGCGATGTTCATGTCCAATGTCCACGCTAGGCATCCTTTATTCTTCGACCGCGCGGTCGTTCAGGTGGTTGTTGTGTTCCAGTCTGTTCTGGGCGACTGACTGATGGAATCTGCGCAACTGGGGCAGGTGCTGTCAGAACCGTTACATCATCTGTGTGCGATGAGTTGTGATTCTGCTCTAAGGATTCAGGGTGAGCTCGTCGAGCACGGTAACCATCACCAACAATGAGATTTCCCACGACTCTGCCATTTTCCATCACTTCCCTACCGGGGTGATGCTCTGCTGAGCGCACGAGAAACCATAGCGCGCCAAAGCCAACAACCAAAGCCGTAAAGACATTCAAGCGAACACCAAAAATATGATGAGCCTCATCGATGCGTAATGTTTCAATGACTCCTCGCACCGCGCAATACAAAGCGACATAGAGTGCAAATGCGCGACCGTGTCCAAGAGTAAAACGCTTGTCTGCCCACATCACAAAAAATGTGATTGCTACACATGCAATCGATTCATATAAAAACGTTGGGTGAAATGTTGCGTACTGCTCGAAACCTGCTGGACGGTTTTGCGGATCAATTGACAATGCCCATGTTACTTTCGTGGGTTTGCCGAAAAGTTCTTGGTTAAACCAATTGCCCCACCTACCAATTGCTTGGGCAATCGCAATGCCCGGAGCAATCGAATCAGCAAATGGTGCAAAAGCCACGCCATGACGAGAGCAGCCGATCCAAGCGCCCAGTGCGCCCAGTGCAATTGCACCCCAAATACCAAGCCCGCCTTCCCAGATGCGTAACGCACCAAGGAACCCTTTTCCACCGTCACCGAAGTACGCGGACCAGTCCGTGAGGACGTGATAAACGCGTCCTCCAATCACACCAAATGGAACAGCCCAGATAGCGACATCTGCGACTTGACCGTCACGTCCACCGCGAGCAACCCACCGCTTATTTCCAAGAGATACGGCAACAAAAATTCCACTAAGAATAATCAGTGCATACGCCCGAATCGGAATGGGACCTAAGTGCCACACACCATGTGGCGGACTCGGGATGTATGAATGAATCATTATTTCTTTGTGGCGTCCGTGATAGCTTGCTCTAATTTCACCGGATCAAAAAGTACGCCCGCCTGTAATTCGGTACCGTTTAAAATTCCTGTCGGCGTTGAAGAGTGTCCTTCTTTCGAGAACAGGTCAAAAGAATTATTCACCCAACTCTCGTAGGTCTTCTTAGTCAGGCAATCTGTAAACGTGGTCAGTGATTGTCCCGTTATGCCTGCAACTTGAGCGACCGCAGTGAGGTCGGCATTGTTGTAGCCCTTACCCTCTGCCGGTTGCGCGGCGAACAATGCCGAGTGGAATGCCTGTGCGGCATCTTGGTCGACTGCACAACCAAAAGCTAAAGTCGCTTGCATTGAAGAATTAGGTTTGTTGTTTGCAGTATTTTGTGCTTGCAAGTTTGAATCAAGAAAGATTGTCGGGCGCCATTGCAAGCGAACCTTGCCAGCAGCGGCAAGCTCAAGAATTTTGGCACCGGACTTGCTTTCCATGTCGGCACAGGCTGGGCATTGGAAATCTTCCCAGAGATCTAGTGTGGGAATTGTGTCTGCATTTGCTGCATTCCATGCCGAACCAATTTTCACGCCATAGGTATCCTTGGTGACACCTTGCGGTAAAACAGCAGTTGCGCTTGTGTCCGGTCCTTTATTC
>JBAXRV010000008.1:0-42260 GCA_037131045.1 Actinomycetes bacterium | reverse complement strand
ATACTCCCCAGCGCATCGATAGTCACGTCAACGCCATAACTACCGAATTTCCTAATTTCTTTAACAACTTCATCGAACTGCGCGTCGAGCCTTAAATCCGCGCCAGCCATCCGAGCTCGATCAAGAGCCGAGTTAGATTTATCGACTGCAACCACGCGAGCGCCGCGCGACTTGGCAATCATGATTGCAGCCAGGCCGACGCCGCCGCAACCAAATACGGCGACTGTGTCGGTGGGTTGAACTTTGGCAACATGCACAACGCCGCGGTATGCCGTAGCGAATCGGCAGCCAAGACTTGCTGCCGTGTCGAAGTTGATTGCATCAGGAAGCTTCACCACATTGAAATCGGCATGTGGAATGGAAACGTACTCTGCGAAGGAACCTGGTCCGTTGAATCCTGGTTGCCATTGGAACATGCATACTTGGGCGCTCCCACTGAGGCAGTCCGGGCATTCACCGCACCCGCACACAAACGGTACGGTCACGCGATCGCCTTCGCGTAACCCTTTGACGTCGTGTCCAACTTGGTGAATGGTGCCTGCGAATTCGTGGCCGGGCACATGGGGGAAGGACACAATGTCAGAATCGTGGCCTTGCCAGCCATGCCAATCGCTGCGACACAAACCGGTTGCCATGACCTTGATGACAACGCCATGAGGTCGCAAAACCGGCAGGTCGCGCTCGGTTAAGTAAATCGGACCCTGAAACTGGTCGAATTGGACGGCTCGCACGTCCCCGAGCCTAATGTGAGAGCGCCTTGGTTGCGGTTTTAGTCCATCGTTTTGCGCTCGTTAGTGGCATTGAGGTAGCAATCGGGTGTGCGTCAGAGCCTGCCGACGCTGCACTGTCACTCAAAAGCCCTATTTCAATGGGGATTTGGCTCGGGAATACAACCACATAATCCTGGGTTATGATTATCACGGACTTGAGCCAACCCGACTCAAGGTATCTGATGCCGATGGTTTCAGGTGCGGTGAGTCGGGTCTGACTCAGGAAACAAAGAACTAATTGGGAGGAAACCTCATGTCTCGTGCAGTAGGTATTGATTTAGGAACAACGAACTCAGTTGTGAGCGTGCTCGAAGGCGGCGAAGCAACTGTTATCGCAAATGCTGAAGGCGCTCGCACCACACCAAGTGTGGTTGCGTTCGCAAAGAATGGCGAAGTGCTCGTTGGTGAAGTGGCCAAGCGCCAAGCTGTAACCAACGTTGATCGCACAATCCGTTCCGTGAAGCGTCACATCGGTGACACATCGTGGAATGTCGACATCGACGGAAAGAAATACAACGCGCAGGAAATCTCTGCTCGTATTTTGCAAAAGCTTAAGCGTGACGCTGAAGCTTACCTAGGTGAAACTGTCACTGATGCAGTGATCACAGTTCCGGCATATTTCAACGACTCGCAACGTCAAGCGACAAAAGACGCTGGACAGATTGCCGGTCTGAATGTATTGCGTATTGTTAACGAGCCAACAGCAGCAGCGCTTGCTTATGGTCTGGACAAGGGCGAGCAAGACCAAACAATTTTGGTATTCGATCTGGGTGGTGGCACGTTCGACGTTTCCCTCCTAGAAATCGGAGAAGGCATCGTCGAAGTTAAGGCAACGAGTGGCGATAACAATCTTGGTGGCGATGACTGGGATCAGCGAGTGATGGACTTCTTGGTAACCCAATTCAAGAACTCAAATGGCATCGACTTGTCAGCTGACAAAGTAGCGCTACAGCGTCTACGTGAAGCAGCCGAGAAGGCAAAGATTGAATTGTCCTCGTCGCAGTCAAGCAATGTGAACTTGCCGTACATCACAGCATCCGATGCTGGACCGCTGCACCTTGATGAAACCATCACTCGTGCGCAGTTCCAACAGATGACTGCTGATCTTTTGGAGCGCACAAAGGCTCCATTCCAGCAAGTCATTAAGGATGCTGGCATCAAGGTGGGCGACATCGATCACGTTGTGCTCGTTGGTGGTTCAACACGTATGCCTTCAGTAACCGATTTGGTTAAGGAGCTCACAGGTGGCAAAGAACCTAACAAGGGCGTTAACCCGGACGAGGTTGTTGCAGTTGGTGCCGCTCTTCAGGCTGGCGTGCTTCGCGGTGAAGTGAAGGACGTTCTCCTGCTCGATGTGACCCCATTGACTCTTGGAATTGAAACTAAGGGTGGCGTTATGACCAAGATGATTGAACGCAACACCACAATTCCTACTCGCCGATCTGAAATCTTCACGACTGCTGATGACAATCAGCCGTCCGTATTGATTCAGGTGTTTCAAGGTGAACGTGAAATGGCGGCCTACAACAAGAAGCTTGGGACTTTTGAGCTAACTGGTCTGCCACCTGCACCACGCAATGTGCCACAGATTGAAGTTGCTTTCGACATCGACGCCAACGGCATCGTGCACGTTTCAGCAAAAGATCTTGGCACTGGCAAAGAGCAGTCGATGACTATCACAGGCGGTTCAGCACTTTCTAAGGAAGAGATTGACCGGATGATGGCTGACGCTGAATCACACGCCGAAGAAGATCGTCGTCGTCGTGAAGAAGCTGAAGTACGTAACCAGGCCGAATCGCTTGTGTTCTCTACTGAGAAATTCATTCAGGAAAACGAAGACAAGATTCCAGCCGAGGCTAAAGAAAATGTTCAAGGACCACTTGTTGCATTGAAGAAGGCCTTAGAAGGTACGGACCTTGAAGCTCTTAAGAACGCTGTTGAGCAAGTGGCAACTGCGTCTCAGGCTCTGGGTTCCGCGATGTATGCAACTGCGCAGGCAGAAGCGCAACAGGCTGGCGAACAAGCTGATGACGATGTAGTCGATGCCGAGATCGTCGAAGAAGCGGACCAGAAGTGAGTGACCACGATCGAGACCTCATAGAAGACACATCTTCTGAAGGTCTGAAAATTACGGACAAGCGCAAGCTTGATCCTGAGACGGGAGCTCCTCGTGATCAACACGAGGAGCAACCCGAGCAAGTCCACGATCCGATTGCTGAGTTGACCAGTGACTTGCAGCGACTGCAAGCCGAGTTTTCCAATTACCGCAAGCGTGTTGATCGTGATCGCGAAGCAGTGCGTGACAGCGTTACGTCGCACACACTTGCCGAACTGTTGCCAATCCTTGATGACATCGGCCGAGCACGTACCCATGGCGAACTTGAAGGTGGTTTTAAGTCAGTTGGCGAAGCTTTGGAAGCCACTATTAGTCGACTCGGAATGAAACCATTTGGCGAACCTGGCGATGATTTTGATCCACTTCGCCATGAAGCAATCTCACACGAACACAGTAGCGACGTCACGAAAGCAACCTGCATAACGATATTTCAACCAGGCTATGAATATGCTGGCAAAGTTATCCGGGCCGCAATCGTAAGCGTTGCCGATCCCGAATAACGCAAGAAGCATCAGCTAACCAATGTGCAAGCGTAGGGTTGGTGCACTGATATCGATTGCCACTGAAATCTCGGGTGACAATGAATCGCTGAAGAAAGGACGACGCGCATGAGTGAAAAAGACTTGTATAAAACTCTTGGCGTCGCAAAAAATGCTGATCAAGCCGAAATCAAAAAGGCGTATCGCAAATTAGCTAAAGATCTTCACCCAGACAAAAATCCTGACAACAAGGCGATCGAAGATCGATTTAAGCAAGTGAGCGCTGCGTATGACGTATTAAGCGATCCGAAACGACGAGCCGAGTACGACGAGATGCAACGCTTGGGCCCGATGGGCTCCGGTGGCTCGCGGCGTGGACCCCAACGGCCGGGTAGTCAAGATATTTTTGGCGATGGGCAATTCGGAGACTTAAACGATTTACTCGGGGGAATTTTCGGTGGCGGCCGAGGCCAACGCGGGCCTCGACGTGGTGTTGATTTAGAAACGTCAGTGTCAATTAATTTTGAAGACTCGTTACGCGGGGTAACTTTGCCGTTGCGCCTGGATCAAGGTGTAGTGCAAGCTCGGATTCCTGCTGGTGTGAAAAATGAGCAACGCATTCGACTCAAGGGCAAAGGTGGAATGGGTGATGCTGGCGGAACAGCCGGCGATCTCTACATCACGGTCAACGTGACCCCCCATGCGGTTTTTGGTCGCGATGGAAACAACTTAACGATCACCATTCCAGTGCGCTTCGACGAGGTCACTCTGGGCGCTGACATTGCAGTGCCGGTCTTTGAGGGCCAGCCCGTAACAATTCGAATTCCTCCTGGGACAAAGTCTGGAGCAAAGTTTCGCGCTCGCGGCAAAGGTGTTACTAAGGCAGACGGACAAGCAGGGGACTTAATTGTCACTGTCGATATCGCGGTACCGAAAGACATATCTGCTGGCGCCCAAAAAGTTTTACGTGAATTCATGGAAGCCACATCTGATTTTGATCCGCGTGATGAAATCATGAGAAAAGCAGGAAACGCTGCTACACAGGGCAGGTCCTGATGGTGAGTTCCTATCATTTTGATGACGAGACGCCGTTATACGTGATTTCGATTGCGGCGCAATTATCTGGGCTACATCCTCAAACTCTGCGTCAATATGATCGTCTCGGTCTGGTCACACCAGGTCGCACTGGCGGCCAGAATCGGCTGTATTCCCAGCGAGATGTTAATCGCCTGCGCACGGTTGCTGCTTTGTCCGCAGAGGGAATTACTTTGGCTGGCATTGAGCGCATTTTGATTCTTGAAGAATTGCTTGAGCGAGCAATGATTGAGCTCGAAGACCTACGAGAACGCCAAGCATCGAACGCACTCGTGGTGTGGCGTCCGCAACGTCGTACCTGATTGACTTTGTGACATGACATCGTTGCGTGGCGGAACTGCCCTTGTGACAGGAGCCACTGCCGGTATTGGATTGCAATTTGCACTGGAGCTGGCAAATCGCGGAATGAACTTAGTTTTGGTTGCCCGTAATCAAGATCGCTTGAGTGAAATAGCAACTCTCATTCGAAATCAATCGGGCGTGATGGTTGAAGTCATCGTTGCTGACCTATCAACCCGCGAAGCCACAGATGTTGTCGCGCTTCGGGCGAGCCAAACCGACATTGACTTGGTCATTAATAACGCAGGCTTTGGGCTCAATGAGTCATTTGCTCGCAGTGGACTTGAGGCCGAACAGCAGTTATTGGATGTATTAGTTACAGCAGTGATGCGGGTAAGTCACAGCGCATTACCTGGAATGATTTCGCGAAACCGCGGCGGCATAATTAACGTAAGTTCAGTTGCCGGGTGGATGTCGAGTGGAACATACAGCGCAGCAAAGGCCTGGGTCACAACATTTAGTGAGTCAATGAGTATGCAACTGCGCAAATCACAAGTACATGTGATGGCTTTGTGTCCTGGTTTCACCCGTACTGAATTTCAAGATCGTGCCGGAATGTCAACCGACACGATTCCACATTGGATGTGGCTAGACGTGAGCACTGTGGTCAATGTGGCTCTTCGCGATTTTGCAGCTGGCAAACCCGTAAGTGTGCCAAGTATGAAATACAAAGCGTTGGGATTTATTGCGCAGTATTTACCGCGACCATTAGTGCGCATGCTCTCAGTGGTATCGCGAAGCTCTGAATAGTATTGCTCGGAGCTAACAAGGCTCCAAGGTCAACCAGCGTGCTCGCGCAGCACATCTTGGAGTGAATCTTGCGTAACCGTCCATCCGCGTAGCCGCGCTTGCAGAGATGCTTCGCGAGCGAAATCTGGTGGGGTATCACTCAACACAACCGTGACTGGAGCATCAGGCCAATCTCCGTAGTCACCGCCAATCGTTGGCATTGCAGGGTCCACGAGCACGTAACCTATTGCTGGACGTCGCAGTGCTCGGCGACTAAATCCGATTGCGGGTGCATGGATTGCAGTCTGGCCAGAAAATACCAAGAGCAATGGATCGGCAGTATGAGAAAGCTGCGCTGCTACATGAGTTACCCACCGACTCGCCTCTGATGGCGCCGATACAACAATGGGTTGCCGGCGCAGTTGAATTCCTAGCGCGAGCGGATTCACCGCATCGAACAGGGGACAAAAAGCAACCGAAGTCATGAAACGAGTGTGCCACGAAATCTAAACCAGGCACGTTCTAGGCTAGGTACATGACCGATCGCGAGGCATTACGCCAACAAATTCTTGATAAGGCTGTTGTTCACGGCAAAGTAATTCTTTCCAGTGGCAAAGAGGCTGACTATTACGTCGACTTGCGTCGGGTCACTCTTGATTCACACGCGGCGCCGCTTGTCGGACGGGTGATGCTTGATCTGACAAAAGACTTGGAGTTTGACGCAGTTGGTGGTCTCACGCTTGGTGCCGATCCAGTTGCTACTGCAATGCTTCATGCAGCTGCAGCGCAAGGTCGACACTTGGATGCTTTCGTCGTGCGCAAGGCAGAAAAGGCGCACGGTCTCCAGCGACGAATTGAGGGACCTGATGTTGCCGGACGACGAGTGCTTGCTGTTGAAGACACCAGCACAACTGGTGGTTCAGTGATGGCAGCTGTTGAAGCGCTGCGGGAAGAGGGAGCGATTGTCGTGGCTGTTGCAGTCATCGTTGAACGTGGAGCTGCCCCGATGATTGAAGCAGCGAATCTGCCTTACCTTGCTGCGTATCACCTGAATGATTTAGGACTCTAGAAGTGAGCGGTCTCTTTAATCAAATCGTGATTCAACAAGTGCGTTAGGCTGACATCGTGGCTGAAACAATCGATGCAGGTTTGCTTGTTGCTTTTGCGTTGACTGTTACTTGGTTTACTGCCCGCATCGTAATCAAGTTGTATAAAGGCGATGACTAATGGCTGATTACCCGAGTGAACTTGCACATCTGTCGTGGCTGATTGGCACATGGGTCGGAGTCGGTGTTGTTGGTTATCCAACAATGGAAAGTGATTTTCAATTCGCACAAGAGCTTGTAATTAGTCACGATGGTCGACCATTCCTGAGCCATTGGTCTCGTACCTGGTTACTTGATGATGCTGGCGAGCGCGTAAAACCATTGGGCACGGAATCTGGTTTTTGGCGGCCACGACCCGATAACGAGGTCGAGTTCCTACTTGCGCATCCAACAGGTTTTGTAGAGGTGTACTTAGGCAAAGTTGTGGTCACTGGAATTGTTGATGCTGTGATTACGGGTGCTCGTGTTGAACTGAATACTGATGCGATTGTGCGTACTGACTCTGCAAAAGAAGTCAACGCTGGCCAGCGACTTTATGGTCTAGTGAACGGCGATCTTGCTTGGGTATATGACATGGCTGCATCCGGGCATCACTTGCAATCGCACATTTCTGCTCAGCTAAAGAAAATAGGTTAGTCATGGCGCGGGACTGGGATGAGGTACTTCGCGAACACGGATATCGCATTACCCCACAACGTCAGTTAGTTCTAGAAGCGGTCAATACTTTAGGCCATGCAACACCTGAAGAACTTCTTGGTGAAGTTCAAAAGACTGCCGGCGCTGTTAATTTGTCAACGATTTATCGCACTATTGAAGTCCTTGAGCAGGTTGGATTAGTAACACATGCTCACATTGGGCATGGTGCTCCTACATATCATTCAGTTGATGCTGATGTGCATATTCACCTTGTGTGTGACACTTGTGGTCGGGTTGATTCAATCGCTGCTGAGGAAGCAGCGCTGTTTGTTGAACTTTTACGCGATAAAGCTGGATTTGAAACCGATGTCGCACATGTGTCAATCCATGGTCAGTGTGCCACGTGCATTGGTCGAATGAAGCTTCTGTAATCTGCTCGTTGCGAACGCAGTAGTCAAGTGACCAGGTTCTGCGAGACAATGCAACTGTGACCGCGATTCCAATTATGGACGACACCAGCATTGATTCTGGTGTTCCTTGGCATTACGGAGATCCCCTCGGCGAACAGCGCAAGTTCTTGTCGAGCGATGTGCGGGTTGATCTTTCTCACTACGGTGTTGTGTGCGTTACGGGTGCGGATCGAATTTCTTGGTTGCATACGTTGACCACCCAAGAGATTGACGAGCGCACTTCATCAGTTCAGACACTTGTGCTGTCACCTCATGGACATGTTGAGCATGACATTCACATGGTTGACGACGGTGACACCTCGTGGCTCATTGTCGAGCCCGGTACCTCAGAAGCTCTGACTTCCTATTTGAAATCAATGCAATTTATGTTGCGCGTTGAAGTTGCAGATGTATCGGAAAATTATGCGGTCGTGGGTGCCTCAGGGTGGGTAACGGAAAAAGATTTTCCAACGTGGCATTCCCCTGCTCAGTATTTGTCACACGAATCTCACGACTATGTTCCGACGCGGCCGTACTCGTGGCAGGTCAGTGAATATGTCGTGCCTCGGGAGCAACGTGAAACCGAACTCGCAGGACATGTCCTTGTCGGCACGTGGGCTTGGGAAGCAATCCGAATTCGAGCTGGTGTTCCACGTCTTGGTTTTGAGACTGACCATAAAACTATTCCCCATGAAATCGGTCTAATTGCACCAGCAGTTCACTTGAGCAAAGGGTGCTACCGCGGTCAAGAAACTGTGGCCCGGGTTTATAACTTGGGTAAACCACCTCGACGACTCGTGCAGTTAGAAATCGACGGTTCAACAAATGAACTTCCGCTGGTCGGTAGTTCTGTGTTGTGGGACGACAAAGAAGTAGGCCGGTTGACTTCCATCACACAAGATTTTGAACATGGACCGCTAGGACTTGCGGTCATCAAGCGCGCAGTGCCACTCGATGCCATTCTCACCGTTGCTGGTGTATCAGCGTCACAAACTGCAATTGTTGTTTAACGAACCGATTGTCATACTTCTAACAACACGGTCATTGGGCCATCGCACACTTGGGTAATTCTCATGTCAGCGCCAAATTTTCCGGTTTCAACGTGTGCTCCTAGATCGCGCAGTGCGCGCACAACGTCGTTGACCATAGGCTCTGCCTTATCGCCGCGAGCCGCTTGTAGCCATGTAGGACGACGACCCTTAGTTACATCCGCGAATAACGTGAACTGACTAATTACCAGGATAGGAAGTTGTGCATCGGCAGCAGATACTTCGACGCTGTCACTTGCTACAGATTTCCCTTTAGCTTTGAGTTCATGTGCCTCAAAAATACGCAGCTTCCAAATTTTGTCCGCCAAGGTGGCGCACTTATCGTCCGTGTCATCGACGCTGACTCCAACTAAAGCCATCAGCCCAGGACCGCTGAATTCACCGATAACTTGGCCATCAACACTGACACTGGCACCATCAACTCTTTGCACAACTGCTCGCATTTCCTTATTGTGGCCCATCAAGAGCTACAAAAGCATCTAGTCGTGCGACTATTGGAACATGTCGGTCCCTCTTGCTCATGTGGTGCGAAATGATTTCGTCGAAGGAGTCCACCATGGCAGCGCCGTGGTACTCGACGCACAGGGACATGTCATGTGGTCTCGTGGAGACATAACGAGCCAGATTTTTCCGCGCTCAAGTAACAAATTGATGCAGGGCCTGGCTATGGTACGCAGTAACCTGCCTTTGAAGGATCGGTTACTTGCCTTGGCGTGCGCTTCCCACAGTGGCGAGCAGTTCCACATAGACGGTGTGCACAGCATTCTCAACGGCGCAAATCTCGATGTTGATTCTTTGCAATGCCCACCGGATTATCCACTGGATGACACAGTACGTGATTCGTTGTTAGCTGCCGGAATTGAAAAGTCACCTATTTTCATGAACTGCAGCGGGAAACATGCGGCAATGTTGTTTACGTGCGTTCTCAACGGTTGGGATACCGCAACGTATTTAGATCCGCACCACCCGCTTCAGGTTTCCTGCTGTACTGCAATCGAAGAGTGCACAGGCGAGTCAGTACAGCATGTTGGTGTTGATGGTTGTGGTGCTCCTCTAATGTCAACTTCTCTGACGGGATTAGCCCGATCATTTTCTACGTTTGCTGGACCAACTGCCGATTCGGCGCAGCGAAAAATTGCTGATGCGATTCGGGCGAATCCCGAATACCTTTCGGGAACACGTCGAGATGATTTTGATTTGATGCGCGGCGTTCCAGGGCTTGTTGCCAAAATCGGCGCCGAAGCTGTTTATGGAATCGGATTAGGTGACGGGCGCGCGTTGGCACTCAAGATTGACGATGGCTCTGATCGAGCTCGGATTGTTGTTGCGGCAACAATCTTAAAAGAAGTTCTCGGAGTTGTAGCCAAAGTTGTTGATCAGCAGGTGACCCGTCCGATTTATGGTGGCGGTAAGCCGGTCGGTCGAGTTCACGCAACCTTATAGAGCTAATTCACCGAGGTAGCGCGAATCGTCCGCTGCGCGTGACTTCAACCAGGCCATCACTAATCAGAGAGTCAAGTGCTCTATGCCCTTGGGCAGAGTCAGTCCACTGCTGAGCCAAGTCGGCTTTCGTCACGCTTGTGCGTGAGTTTTTGAGTTGTTGCATAATTTGTCCGCGCACTTGACGATCAGTGCCCGCAAATTTTTGAGTACGTGGCGCAATCTGGCTTGGTGGGAAACCTGCGAGTCGCCAAGCGCAATCATTCTTAATTATGCAATCGCTACATTGGGGGCTTTTTGCAGTGCACACTGTTGCACCAAATTCCATTACTGCAGCTGACCATTGAGCCGCTGACTTTGCCGATTCGGGGACTTGGGCTTCTGCAAAGATGCGCTCGATGTTACTTAGCGATTGTGGTTGACGTTCTTGGCCATTCCAGACTCGCGCGATTACTCGACGCACATTTGTGTCCAAAACAACTGATCGCTGCGAAAATGCAAACGCCATAACAGCCGCGGCCGTATATTCTCCAATGCCTGGAAGTGACCGCAGGCTATCTTCGTTAGCAGGAAGTTCACCACCAAAGTCCGTTACAACCAGCTTTGCTGTTTGGTGCAATCGCAATGCGCGATTTGGATAACCAAGTCGATCCCACTGGCGAATGACGTCGGCGGGAGAGGCTGCCGCCAGACTTGCGGCATCGGGCCATCGAGCAATCCAGTTTTGCCACTGTGGCGCCACACGATTCGCGGGCGTTTGTTGGAGCATGATTTCGCTGACCAAAATTTGCCATGGTGTCACTGTTGCAGCGCGCCACGGCAAAGGTCGAGCGGCATGAGCGAACCATTGTGAAATTGCGGATTGAATTCTCACCTGCACATCGTGACACGAAGACCCGTCACTTGCGCAACCTCCACCAGTTATGCGGGCTCAGACCATAGCGTGAAGTTGTGTCTGGGAATGGTTCTGGTGGTGTGCCTCGTGAGGTCTACCAGCGACGCCGAATTGCGGCGGGGATTCTGGGGCTGGTTGTGCTGTTCCTGATTGCCAAAATCATTCTTGGCATAATCAGCGGCTCGTCATCGAATGGTTCTTCTGACCCAGGAACTGATGCAACTCAGTTGCCTACAGCTGCAGCATCTCTCCAGCCCACGGAAGTCCCTAGCAGTGATGCACTGCCAAGCCAGGCACCAAGTGTGATGCCGCAGGTACCCGTTGCGCAGGGTTACTGTGCCGATTCCGACCTATCAATCAAAGTTGCTCTTGATCGAAAGTCCACGCCTGTCGGGTCTGGACTTCACTTGAACATGAGTGTGAAGAATATCTCTGGGCAGTCTTGCAAACGTGATCTTGGCAGCGGAGCGAATGAAGTCACTGTCATTAGCGGCCCTGCACTTATTTGGTCAACCGATCACTGCAATCCGAGCACCGCAAAGGATGTTGTGCAGTTAGCCCCTGGTCAGACTTGGTCAATCAAAGTTGTCTGGACTGGAAATCTTTCCGGTAAAGGATGCAAAATTCTTCGCGCTGCAAAATCTGGAACGTATTGGGGTCATGCCAGAAATGGCACGTTGAACAGTGATGGAGCTCGTTTCGTCATTACGAAATAACTTAGTCGTCAGGCTCAAGCAATTCGACTTTGTGGACTGGCGTAGCTGAACTAAACGAATCGCTACATGAAACTTGATTCAACGAGCCGCGAAAGATTGTCTCGAATTGTGCGGGCTCGAGTTTCACCGACACCTTCAACACCTTGTAGCTCTTCAACAGTGGCGGCGAGGATTTTTTGTAGGCCACCAAAGTGAGAAATAAGTTTTTCAATAGTTGGCTCCGGCAGCCGGGGTACTTTTGTAAGAAGGCGATACCCACGAGATTTGATACTGCCATCAAGGGACTCAACATCACTAGCAAGTCCGAGGGCCGCAACCACGCTCGTAATATCGAGCAAACTTGTTGAATCAAGTCCCGCAAGTGCCACTGCTACCAAGTCCGGGTTGCGTGTCTTTCGTGGCGTGCCAGGAATGTAGTCGCGAATTACCAGGCGGTGACCCTCGGCGGTACCAGCAACAAACTCTTCGAGCTGCAACGACACTAAGCGACCATCGTTTCCAAGCTCAACCACGTAGCCCGATATTTCGCTCGCAATCCTTCGCACCATCTCGTGACGTTGAAGTACAACTCCGACATCGCGCACTGTCACTAAGTCTTCAATTTCTAAAGCAGACAGCGATGCTGTGACTTCATCGAGTCGGAGTCGGTAGCGTTCAAGTGTGGCGAGTGCTTGATTGGCTCGGGAGAGAATCGCTGCCGAATCTTCTAATACGTATCGTCGGCCATCTAAGTAGAGCGCAATGATGTTCATTGACTTACTTACGCTGAGAACCGGCAGACCAGTCTGACGAGAAACTCGGTCTGCGGTGCGGTGCCGTGTGCCTTGTTCGTCCGTTTGAATTGAAGGATCAGGAAGTAGTTGCACGGCCGCTTCAATAATTCGAGTGGCATCGCGATCGCAAATGACGGCGCCGTCCATTTTTGCCAATTCCCGAAGTCGAGTTGCTGTGAAGTCGGTGTCGACTTTGAACCCACCGCTGCTAATAGCTGAAACGGTCTTATCGGTGCCCAACACAACAAGTGCGCCAGTGCTGCCTCGCAAAATTCTTTGCAGTCCATCACGCAACGCAGTACCTGGCGCGATTTGAGCAAGTACAGAGCGCAGTTTGATGTCTGGGTCTAACGCTTCGCGGGTTGTCACGATAGAACTTTCTTTGCAGGATTTGATTGAAAGTCTATGTCGAAACCGAGTCGGTAGCGGACAAGTCGGTGGCAGGAGTTAAATGCTGGCTAACGCCTGTTCTAAGTTGTTGACTTCAATGAGATGCAAGCCTGGGTGTGCATTACGTTGGCCAGTGCCCTTGGCAACGAGCGCTGTTGCGAAGCCCAGTCGGGCCGCTTCTGCAAGGCGTTGATTCATCCCCGGGACGGGTCTCACGTCGCCGCTTAAAGCCACTTCACCGATGGCAACCATTTCGCTGGGCAATGCAGTATCGCGAGCTGCAGACGAGACAGCCAAGCACAGGGCTAGGTCGGCTCCGGTATCGGAGACTTTTGCTCCGGCAACCGTTGCCACGTAGACATCCTTGTCCCACAGTTTGAGTCGGGCTGCCCGTTCAGTTACCGCGATCAACATCGCTGCCCGAGTATTGTCAAAGCCCGTAGTGCGACGCATGGGATTATTTCCGGGGCTGACGGTTGTGAGCGCCTGAACTTCAACGAGTAAGGCCCGCCGCCCTTCGAGTGTTATGGCAATACAGGTGCCGGGAATTGCGGCGTCCCGTTGAGATCGGAATAGCGAGGACGGGTCAGAAACCTCACGCAAACCGTCATCAACTTGTTCGAAGCAAGCAACTTCATCTGCAGGCCCGTATCGATTCTTATTGGCACGCAACAGCCGCAATGGTGTGCCGCGATCACCTTCGAACGTCAAGACGGTGTCAACTAGATGTTCAAGCGCTCGAGGTCCAGCAACCGAGTTATCGCGAGTCGACTGTCCAATAAGCAACAGTGGCATGCGTCGACCTTTTGCGGCGCGGGTCAAGACTTGAGTGACTTCATGGACTTGCGCAACGCCACCAGCTCGCCCATCAAGTTCGCTCGATGCGATGGTCTGAACGCTGTCAACAATGAGCAGGTCGGGGTCAGTTTGTTCCACATGTCCAAGCAACACCGCTAAATCAGTTTCATCTGCAATAAGTAACGTGTCGGCTGTTGCTCCTATGCGCCGTGCCCGAATTCCAATTTGTTCTGAAGATTCCTCGCCCGATACATAAAGTACGGTGCGTGGTTTGCGCCCACCTTGGGCAAACTCGTGAGCAGCAGCCAACAACAACGTTGATTTACCAACACCAGGTTCACCCGCGAGTAGCACGCATTGACCCGCTACTAATCCACCACCAAGTACCCGGTCAAGTTCGCCAAGTCCAGTGCTGGTTCGTTCCACTTCATCAAGGGGGATCTCACGCACTGGGCGAGCGGCCGACATAGGAACTACACCAGCGGTCGTTGTGCGCAGTCCGGCTCGGGGAGCTGAAACTCCCGATTCAGCAACCGAACTCCAGGCTTGGCATTCGGGGCATCGCCCAACCCATTTGACACCAGTCCAACCGCATTCTGAACATTTGAATGTGGAGCGCGCTGCCTTAGCCATGTACTTCAGGGTACGGCAAGGGTATGACGCGTCATGAGTATGTACCCACAAGAGTCTTGTAGCGGCTAGAAATTACTTTGGGTCAGCTGGATGGATTGCTAGGTATTTGCGCGTCTCTGGCTTAGCCGCTGCAATGAGCGCTTCACGGGCTTTGCACTGTTGTACCAAAATCTTGTAACACTTCTTACCCATCAGAGCCACAAGCTCATCTTCGTAAGCTTCGTAGACAGGCTGGGTTGCAATGTGTGCCTCTGTTGCAGTGGTGCAATACCAATCCAGGTCAGAGCCACCTGCTCCCCAACCACGTCGGGTGAATTCTTCAATACCGATAACAAGAATCTGAACATCGTCGGGACGGTCTACTAATTCAAAAGTTCGGCGAATGGGAAGTTCCCAGCACACTTGTGGTTTTGTCACAACGTAGGAGACTCCAAGGTTTCCGGCCAAAATGTGCAGGGCGCAACCGTCGCCACCTTCGAATCCACCGCGGTTATGGAAAATGCATGCTCCATCAATTGCGCGAGTTTTCTTTTGACCTTCGTCGTCTTTTTCAAACATGCCAAGCTTGCTGTGGCCATCGTCGTATCGTTGCCAAATTTCTGGAGTAAGCATCGCTGCATACTTCTTGGTTTGCTTGAGATCTTCCTTGTCAGCGATGTGGGCACCTAATGTGCAGCAGCCAACGTCAGGATTGTTCTTGTCGATACCTTTGCAGCCACGACCCCAGATACAGGTCCATCGGCTTGTTAGCCAGGTCAAGTCGCACTTGTACAAATTGGTGTCATCTTCAGGGTCAACAAACTCAACCCACTGCCGCGGGAAGTCTAGGTTCTTTTGCTCAGCCACGTCCTTGAGCCTATTGCCTAACTGTGTGCGAATGCATACCGACTTGTCCTTGCGCCTGTTACCAGTCTGCATGCGAGTCCGAGGTAGACAACGTAAAGTGGAAACATAAAGTCCAAGCTGAAATGGATAAATACGCATGCTTCGTAAGTCCCTTGTTGCTGCCTCACGAAGCGCCAAGCTGGAACAAATTGTGTCGACTTCGCCACTGAGCCGAGCTGTGGTGAATCGGTTTGTTGCCGGAACGTCTGCAGCAGACGCTGTGCAGAAGGTTGCTGCCCTTCGCGATCAAGGACTGTATTCCACTGTGGACCGTCTTGGCGAAGACACTCTTGATCGGGCTCAGGCTCAAAGTACTGCTGCGGCATATGTTGAAGTATTGCGTGGCTTGTTTGCCGCTGGGCTTACAGAATGGGCCGAAGTGTCAGTCAAGTTAAGCGCGGTTGGTCAAGCACTTCCTGACGGTGGTGAGCAGATCGCTTTAGATAATGTGCTCACGATTTGTTCGGTTGCAAGTGAAGTGGGAACGACAGTCACTTTTGATATGGAAGACCACACAACAATTGATTCAACTTTGCGCATTCTCCAGGCGGTGCGTGAGCGGTATGCCTCGACCGGAGGTGTACTTCAGGCTCAGTTGTATCGCACCGAAGATGATGTGACTGCTCATGCGACTGAAGGTTCACGAATCCGACTGTGCAAGGGCGCCTATGCAGAGGGACCAGATGTTGCGTTTATCGAACGTCTCGATATTGACAAGGCATATGTGCGCAGCATGCGAGCCCTCTTGGAATCTGACGCGTACCCAATGTTAGCTACGCATGACCCGCGCTTAATTCAGATCGGTCAGGCGTTGGCATTGCGTACTGGGCGTGCAAAAGACAGTTTTGAATTTCAGATGTTGCTCGGTGTGCGACCCGAAGAACAATTGCGGTTGGCGGCCATTGGTTACAAAGTGCGGGTTTACGTTCCTTACGGCGATCAGTGGTATCCATACATGATGCGACGTATGGCTGAGAAGCCTGCCAACCTTGCGCTATTCCTTCGATCGCTGGTTTCCCGAAGCTAGCAATTTCTGGCAAAGTTAGTGTCCTAAGAGGAGGCTGCTATGACAGTGGGACTTATCGGCGCTGGGGTAATGGGTGAAACCTTACTTGCAGGATTACTGCGTTCTGGAATGAAAACTTCAGACCTACTTGTTGCCGAACGTCGCCCGGATAGGGCAGCTGAACTGGCCGAAAAGTATCATGTTGAAGTTGTTGACAACGAAACCGTTGCTCAACGTGCGCAAACTGTTGTGTTGCTTGTTAAGCCGCAAGATATGGAAATTGTTCTTTCTGAAATTGCCGACTCGCTGCAGCCCGGTGCACTGGTTGTGTCAATCGCAGCAGGTATCACCACAGCATTTATCGAAAGCCACTTATCGCATGGCACTCACGTTGTGCGTGCCATGCCAAATACTCCCGCGTTAGTTGATCAAGCAATGTCAGCTATCAGTCCAGGGTCAACATGTAATGACGAACACTTAGCAACCGCGCAACAGTTGTTACAAAGTGTCGGCAAAGTAATCCAGTTGCCGGAAAAATATCAGGATGCAGTCACAGCAATTTCAGGATCGGGTCCAGCATATATCTATTACGTGACTGAAGCAATGATTGAAGCCGGCGTGATGCTTGGACTTCCTCGAGATATCTCAACGGAAATGGTCTACCAAACGGTGTATGGGGCAGCAACTATGTTGAAAGAGACTCAAATGCACCCAACAGTGCTGCGCGAGCAAGTCACCTCACCCGGCGGCACTACGGTGGCTGCCCTTCGGGTATTTGATGACTTTAAAGTTCGGGCAGCCTTTCTTTCTGCGATGGAAGCCGCGCGCGATCGCTCGGCAGAACTGGGCAAGGGAATTACACACGTGTAACTTAAGTCTTCGACTTTCACTCCAGTCACATTTGCCACTAGATTGGACACCTACACGAAGTGCATTTGTCAGACCGGTGGGGAAGCCGGCACTACCGAATGTACAGATAGGTTGCGGTGTTCTATGAGCGCTCCACAAGATCGCCCTCTAGGAGAGGTTCGATTTCTGACGGTTGCGGAAGTAGCGGCAGTTATGCGGGTTTCGAAAATGACGGTGTACCGATTAGTGCACAACGCAGAGCTTCCAGCTGTGCGCGTTGGTCGTTCGTTCCGCGTGCCTGAACAAGCTGTTCACTCTTACTTGCGTGAATCATTCGTTGAGGCTGGATAACCTCTCGTCGAACGCAACGTCTGCCTACCGTAGACTGTGCATCTAGCAGTATCGACCTCAATTCGAAAAGGCGGTCCACATGGGCTCCGTGATTAAGAAGCGCCGGAAGCGCATGGCCAAGAAGAAGCATCGCAAGATGCTTAAGAAGACGCGATTCCAGCGTCGTAGTAAGGGCTAAAACAATCTTAAAAAAAGGCGACCAGTTAACGCTGGTCGCTTTTTCTATTGCGCCGTGATGCAACTGCTGCACCTACGCCCGCTCCGACAATTGCAAGCACTGTTGCACCTGCAGGCAGTCCGTATCGGCGCACCAAGTGTTCGCGTCGAAAATCATGAATCGGCCAGTCGTGCTCGCGAGCGTAATTGCGCAGGGTGCTGTCTGGATTAATTGCACTGGGATTGCCTACAGTTTCGAGTAACGGAATGTCGTTGCCCGAGTCTGAATAGGCAAAACTGTGTTCCAGGTCAATTCCGTGTTCGCCAGCCAGAGTCCAGATTGCGGCAGCCTTCTGCGAACCATGCATGGTGACACCTTGCAACTTGCCAGTGTACTTTCCATCAACAATTTCACTGACAGTTCCAAGGGCGCCAGTAAGTCCAAGTTTGGAAGCAATGATGTTGGCAAGTTCGACAGGCGCGGCTGATACCAGCCACACCTGATGGCCAGCATCGCGATGGGTGTGGGCTAGCTTGACTGTGCCAGGCCACACCTTGTCGGCCATGATCTCGTCGTAAATTTCTTCGCACAACAGCTTCATTTCGGCTACCGTGCGTCCCTCTACAAAAGCGAGAGCGTTGTCGCGGATCCGCGCAATGTCGTCGAGGTTTTCGGTACCCGAGATGAGGTACTTGCCTTGGGCCACCGCGTAGTTAGCTAAGTCAGCCGGTTTGAGAATTTTTCGGCTAAAAAGCCCACGAGCCAGATGGTAGATGCTTGCGCCTCGCATGATCGTGTTATCAATGTCGAAAAATGCAGCGACAGACGTGGGGTTGTGCGAGTCTGTCATACCTTTAAGGCTACTTGCGGAGTGCAATGTGTAACACTGTTTGCAAAGGCTAGGTGACACATTCATGGATGCTCGAGTTGTTCTCATAGGGAAACCAGGATGCCATTTGTGTGACAACGCTCGGTTAATAATCGCTAGTGTGTGCGATGAACTTCAGGTTACGTGGGAAGAAAAATCAATCCTGGATGACCCTGCTTTAGCCGACCAATATTTTGCATTTATTCCAGTGGTGTTGATTGACGGTGCACAGCATGACCAATTCCGACTTGATCCACAACGCTTTCGGTCGGCATTGCTTAAGTAAGTTTGAGTCACACCAGACACACCAATAACAGCGCCACAGCCTGCCAAAAAGTGCGAAATAGAGCCGACATTCATAGCACGAGTGGTCCACTTTTAGCCAATTTTGACGATGCGCCTAAACGGCATAATCTGACACTCAAGAAGTTCGCGAAGGGACGCACTCGATGCCACAGCAGCAGTCACCAAAGGCGCAGATGTCTGCGCGAGGTGGCATTCCAGATGCGACTGTAACCCGACTTCCTACATATCACAGAGCCCTTGTTGGCTTAGCCGCTCGCGGAACTCTTCTGGTTTCCAGCGAAGAACTAGCCGAAGTAACTGGAGTGAATAGCGCTAAGTTGCGCAAAGATTTATCATTCCTCGGTTCGTACGGAACACGCGGCGTTGGGTACGACGTTGAATTCTTGTTGTATCAAATTTCGCGTTCACTTGGGCTTACTCAAGAGTGGCCTGTAGTTATTTGTGGCATCGGCAATCTGGGTCACGCGCTCGCAGGTTACCCAGGGTTTGCATCACGCGGTTTCAATGTTGTCGGTCTGTTCGATTCAGATCAGGCGCGCATTGGCGAGAATGTGGTTGTTGCCGGTAAAGAGCTGATTGTTCAAGATATTGAATTACTGCACGAACAAATGCATTCAACTGGTGCCTCCATTGGAGTTATAGCAACGCCCGAATCTGCTGCACAGCATGTATGTGACCTTTTGGTTAAGCATGGAGTGACCAGCATCTTAAACTTTGCACCCGTTCTGCTTGAGGTACCCGAAGGAGTTGATGTTCGCCGAGTCGATTTGGCCACCGAACTTCACATCCTCGCGTTCCATGAACAGCGCAAGGCGCAGCAACGCTTGATTGACACAAGTGCAAGTTAAGAAGGTAGGTGCGCACATGATCACTCGACCAGCAGCAGCTGTCGGAGTGTCCTTTGTAGTTGCGGGTCCCGGAGATCCTGAACTACTTACTGTGCGTGCTCATCGATTATTAGCCGGCGCCGATATAGTTTTGGCCGATCCCGAAGTGGTCGATCTGGCTCACCAAATCAATGTCAATGAGGTTTTAGTTGCAGTGGATAGCAACGGCATTGAGTTGTCGCTTGCTGCTCGTACAAAAGTTATTTCGGATGCCCGCAAAGCTAACAAAATTGTGTCCCGCCTGTTATCAGGTGACCCCGTGCTTGATGGTCGTTTGGCATTGGAAACCGCAGCTGCGGCTAAGTCAGGAATAATTTTCGAGGTTGCCGCAGGTGTGTCGACGCTGTCAGCTGCCGCATCACACGTTGGCGTGTCTCTTACTGGCGGTCGGACACGTGAAGTTCGAGTAATCGATGCTGATGTTCCTGCTATCGAGTGGTCAACACATTCTGACACTCTCGTAACACTGGTCATTCATAACGCCGCTGATCGCATTGCCGAAATCACAAAAGCGCTGATTAAAGCAGGCCGCGATCCACAAACTCCTGTTGCGATTGTGCGCGATGGTGGCACAGTCGAACAGCGTTCCGTTCATTCCACGCTCGAAGGTATGCCGAATGCTGCAAAGCTGGCTAAGCATGCGGGTCATGGAATCGTAATTGTTGGCGAAACGGTTGCTGATCGCACTGCATGGTACGAAACGCGTCCGCTTCACGGTTGGCGAGTTTTGGTACCTAAGACAAAAGATTCCACTGACGAATTACAAGACATGTTGATTTCATTTGGTGCGGTGCCATTCGAAGTACCGACTATGTCAGTTGAGCCGCCACGAACTCCACAGCAAATGGAGCGGGCAATTCACGGTTTAGTTTCGGGACGTTTCGAATGGGTTGCCTTCACAAGCGTTAACGCGGTGCGTGCGATTCGGGAACGTTTTGCTGACAATGGATTGGATGCTCGGTCACTTTCCGGAATCCGAATTGCTGCAATAGGTGAGGACACCGTTGACGCTCTGCTTGCGATGGGTGTTCGACCAGACCTAGTTCCTGAAGGCGAACAAACGACCGCAGCATTGCTTGAAGAGTGGCCAGCCTATGACGACCTGCTTGATCCAATTAATCGAGTCTTTTTGCCGCGCGCTGATATTGCCACTGACACTTTGGTTGCAGGTCTGACTGAACTCGGTTGGGAAGTTGAAGACGTCACTGCCTACCGCACTGTGCGCGCTACGCCGCCACCAATTGAAACTCGCGAAGCTATTAAGTCAGGCGGCTTTGATGCAGTTGTTTTCACATCAAGTAGCACAGTTCGTAACTTAGTTGGCATTGCAGGTAAGCCGCATCCATCGAGCATCATTGCTTGCATCGGACCTGCGACAGCGAAAACGGCCCAGGAGCACGGCCTTCGTGTTGATGTACTTCCTGAGTCTGCGTTAATCGATGCACTTGCCACTGCGCTGGCCGCACATGGTGCTGCACTTCGTGAAGAGGCAGCAGCAACTGGCTCAGTGGGCTGGCGGCCTTCGCGCAAGCGCGCTGCTGCGCGTCGTCGCGCAACCTAATGTCATGACACGCACAACGGTTCACTTGTTGCGTCATGGCGAGGTTTATAACCCCGCAAAGATTCTTTATGGTCGTTTGCCCGGTTACACACTTTCTGATTTGGGACACGAGATGGCGGCACGTGCAGCGGGGGCACTTGCACATCGCGACGTCGTAGCTGTAATTGCATCGCCGCTTGAGCGGGCCCAGCAAACTGCTGTGCCGATTGCTGCGGCTCATGGTCTGGAAATCGCAACCAACGTCGACATCATTGAGGCCGACAATGTTTTTGAAGGACAACGCGTTGCAGTAGGTGATGGTGTTCTGCGGGAGCCTCGAGCGTGGCGTCACCTCTACAACCCGTTTAAACCATCGTGGGGCGAACCGTATGCCGATCTAGCTGCTCGCATGCGCAAGGCCGTTTTTGAAGCGCGCGATCTTGCTCGTGGACACGAAGCGGTGCTGGTCAGTCATCAACTGCCGATTTGGATTTCGCGCCTAGATTTTGAAAATCGACGATTTTTTCATGACCCACGAAAGCGTCAATGCAGTTTGGCTTCGCTCACGTCACTGACTTTCGATGACAACGATTTAGTTGCAATCAATTACACCGAGCCTTCAGCGGATTTAGTTGCTCGGGCAAGCAAGGTCTCAGGTGCGTAAGTTACTTGCTGCAGCGGCAATCGGGGCAGTGGTCATAACAACTACGACGTCGTGCTCCGCGAAGCACTCGGGAACAAACAGTGCCGAAACCAGCTTTGTTGCCGGTGACGGTTCTACGGTTCTGCTGGCCTCAAGTAAACGCGGCGAGCCAATCGAATTGTCTGGCCAAACTTTAGAAGGCACTGCGCTTGATATTTCATCGTGGCGCGGAAATGTTGTCGTTGTAAATTTGTGGGCTTCCTGGTGTGGCCCGTGTCGTAGTGAAGCACTAACACTTGAAAAGTCCTACAAAGAATTTGCCGAGAAAGAAGTTAAATTTCTTGGATTGAATACCCGCGACGGACTTGCCGCAGCGCAAGCATTTAGTCGTCGCTTTCCAACTGGCTATCCTTCCGTTCAAGACCAAGACGGAGCGCTGACTCTTGCATTCGGAAACCTTGGTCCCGCTGCAACTCCATCTACGTTGATCCTTGATCGACAAGGGCGAGTTGCGGCACGCATTTTGGGACCAGTGACTCAGGCACAATTGCGCGACGTGGTGCGTGCAATAGTGGACGAGAAATAGCATGTCTACGAACATCACACACACGTTGACCGATGGATCGCTCTTGGCAGCGTTTCCGATTGCGATGGCCGCGGGTGTTGTCTCCTTCTTGTCACCATGTGTGCTGCCATTGGTGCCCGGCTACTTGTCGTACATGACAGGAGTCGCGGGAGCACAGGCACACGCACGGCAGTCGACTCGAAGTCGGGCATTAATTGGCACGTTGGCATTTGTTGCCGGCTTCTCGGCAGTATTCGTTTCCTTCGGTGCGCTATTTGGCGGGATCGGACAGCAACTGCTGACTCATCAACGCATCATTCAAATGTTTATGGGTGTGGTTGTCGTGATTCTAGGATTAGGTTTTCTTGGGCTGATACCTGCGCTGCAGCGGGAGTATCGAATACATCGGATGCCCACGGCAACGATTTTTGGTGCCTTCGTCTTAGGAGTGCTATTCGCGATTGGGTGGACTCCATGTATTGGTCCTGCGCTCGCCGCAGTTCAGACCATGGCCCTGTCACAGGCCAATGCAACTCGTGGAGCAATTTTGAGCCTGGGATATTGTTTAGGTCTGGGTGTGCCGTTTATTGTGATGGGTCAATTACTTGAAAAGAGTGTCCGCGCGGTTAAGGCGTTAAGGCGCCATTCGCAGTTCATTACTTATGTTGGCGGTGCATTTCTGATCGCGATTGGGATGTTAATGGTCACCGGGTATTGGAACCACGTGATGGTGATACTTCGAGTGTGGGGTGCGAACTGGACGGTTCCGTTGTGAGTATTCAATTAGGTTTCCAAGAGTGGCTTCGTTGGTTGTGGCGACAATTGACAAGTATGCGAGTGGCGCTGATCTTGCTTTTCTTACTTGCTATTGCAAGTGTGCCCGGCTCGCTTTTCCCACAGCGTGGAACGTCGCCGCTCAAAGTGAATCAGTATCTTCGTGATCATCCCTCATCTGGGAAGTTACTTGATCGATTCCATTTGTTCGATGTTTTTGCGTCACCTTGGTTTGGTGCGATCTATCTACTGCTCTTCATTTCGCTTGCCGGGTGCGTTATCCCACGCGCGTTTGAACATGGACGGGAGCTCAGAGGTCTGCCTCCGGTTGCTCCTCGTAACTTAAATCGCCTGCCGGGTTATTCATCGTGGACATCAGATGCACAGGCTGACTCTCTGGATGCCATTGCTAAGACGTGGTCTGGTTGGAGACTGCGTCAAGATTCGCACTGGATTTCTGCAGAGCGTGGCTATGCACGTGAATCCGGCAATCTGATTTTCCACTTATCGCTTCTTGTTTTGTTAGTTGCTGTTGGAGCAGGAAGCGCAAAGGGCTTTAAGGGAACGGTCATTGTTCGTGAAGGCTCTGGATTTGCAAACAATGTGACACAGTACGACACCTATACAGCGGGACGACTTTACAACTCAAGCGCTATGCCACCTTTTTCTTTTAAGCTCGAGAACTTCTCCGCGACCTACCAAGCCGACGGTATGCAAATTGGTGCCCCACGTAAGTTCCAAGCTGATGTTCTTGTGAAAAGTAATCCGAAAGCAGCCCCACGCAAATTCCGAATTGAAGTCAATGAGCCACTTCGAATCGAAGGCGTTACTGCTTATTTAGTGGGTCATGGTTACGCCCCCGAGTTCGTCATTAAAGATGCACTTGGAAAAGTGGTGTGGCAAGATGCCGCAATATTTCTTCCGCAAGATGCGAACTTCACTTCAATTGGAGTCGTCAAGATTCCTGACAGTGTGCCGCAACTGGGTCTGCAAGGATTCTTTCTTCCCACAGCAACGAAAGATTTCAGTCGCGGACCTCGATCTATTTTTCCGGCTGCAACTGACCCACAGGTGTTTTTGAGTGCATGGTCAGGTGATCTTGGTCTTGATGCAGGTATTCCACAAAGTGTCTACCGCTTAGAAACCACAGCGATGACTCGCATTGGAATTGAAGAGTTGAAACCTGGAAAAATTTGGACACTGCCCAATGGGCAAGGCAGTGTGGAATTTACCGGCTTCAAAGAATGGGCCTCTTTTTCCATTACAAAAGACCCTGGTAAAGGTTGGGCGCTTGGTAGTGCAATTCTTGCGATTGCAGGTTTGTCGATGTCGCTGCTCATCCCTCGTCGTCGCGCTTGGCTGCGGATTACAGAACAGCCCGACGGCAGTAGTCTCTTTGAAGTGGCTGGTCTTTCCAAGACCGAAGCTCCAGGTTTGCTTGCAGAACTAACTGGTCTTGTCGGCAAAGCTAAACAACATGCCGCGGAGGTTATCAGTGCAGATTAATGAAACGCTTGCTCACGCGAGCAACATCATGATTTACGGAGCAATGACAACATTGACCGCAGCCATGGGCGCATTCTCGATAGCACTTGCCAAGGGTCGACGCATTGAGTCGTTAGAAGAATCTGGTCAACGCAACGCTGGTTCGTCTCATCAAGTGCGCATGGGTGCCACAATCACTCTTGATCGCCCCGCAGTGACAACTTCGGTTTCAGATGATTCAGGATTAGGTGAAGGTCGTCGCGCTGGCAACATTGGAATGTCGCTTACTTGGTTAAGCATGATTTTCATTGGAACCGGAATGCTATTTCGTGGGCTATCTGCGCATAGATTGCCATGGGGCAACATGTACGAATTTTCGATTGCTGCGGGCTTTTCAGTTTTATTGGCATACTGCGTGCTGTCGTATAACCGCGATCTTCGTTGGCTGGGAATCTTCGTTACGATTCCGGTCTTGCTAGATCTTGGGTTAGCAATCACGGTTCTCTACACCGAAAGTGCGCAGTTGGTTCCTGCGTTGAATTCGTACTGGCTGGCAATTCACGTCACTGCAGCAATTGTGTGTGTTGGTTCCTTCGCCGTGGCTGCTGCACTGAGTGCGCTTTATTTGGTTGCTGAGCGCGCAGAAATTCGCGTTGCGAATGGCAAAGCAGCTGGTTGCCTTGGTCCACTGGCGCAACGTCTACCATCTTCTGAGCGACTCGACCTGATGGCATATCGAATTCACGCATTCATGTTTCCGCTTTGGACATTCGCAGTGATTGCTGGTGCGATTTGGGCTGAGGCGGCATGGGGTCGTTACTGGGGTTGGGATCCTAAAGAAACGTGGGCATTCATCACGTGGGTGATTTATGCGGCATATTTACACGCTCGCGCAACGGTCGGATGGCGTGGTCGTAAGGCAGCCTTTGTTGCGTTACTTGGTTTTGGCGCAATCATGTTCAACTACTTCATAGTGAACATGTATGTCAGTGGATTGCATTCGTACTCCGGCTTAAATTAACCAGCACTGCGGGAGTTAGCGAATTCGATCGAGTACTCGACGAATAACCGGATCGTTATCTGGCGCACGGTTGTCGTCGTCATCGTCCCAGCCACGGCCACCACCGCGAACCGCGCCGTAAAGAATCCATAAAATTGGCCCAATAGTTGGAACCAAGACGATGACAAGCAGCCACATTGGTTTGCTGAGGTTGCGTGGCATTGGGGTTTGGATCCAGTCGGTCAGTGCGTACACGAAAAGCCCGAAGGACACAAAAACTAAAAAGAAGCGAGGCATATCTCTATATTGCCTGCCAAACCCGAGAAGTAGTCAATCGGTCCGATGCTGCGCTGGGGGATTCTCAGTGGGTGTTCGCCTCTGGCGTAGTCATTTGGCTCAAACCCTTACCAGATTGGGGAACACTTGAGTCAACGATGTCGTTGAACCTTAAGCAAGGCGCATAAGTTATGTTCCGCGTCTAGCATTAAGACAAGAGACTTGAGGAGTAGTTCATGTTCGAGAGGTTTACGGACCGAGCCCGTCGCGTAGTTGTTTTGGCACAAGAAGAAGCTCGCATGCTAAATCACAATTACATCGGTACTGAGCACATTTTGCTTGGACTGATTCATGAAGGCGAAGGCGTTGCCGCAAAGGCAATCGAAAGCATGGACATTTCTCTTGAAGCCGTGCGCGCTCAAGTTGAGGAAATTATTGGTCAGGGCCAACAAGCTCCTAGTGGTCACATCCCGTTCACTCCGCGCGCGAAAAAAGTTCTCGAACTATCGCTTCGTGAAGCATTGCAACTTGGCCACAACTACATCGGTACTGAGCACATCTTGCTTGGCTTGATTCGTGAAGGCGAAGGCGTAGCCGCGCAAGTTCTTGTGAAACTAGGTGCTGACCTTAACCGAGTTCGCCAGCAAGTTATTCAGTTGCTTTCGGGTTACCAAGGTAAAGAACCACAGTCTTCTGGTTCTGGTCCCGCAGAAGGAACTCCTTCAACATCACTGGTTCTTGATCAGTTTGGTCGCAATCTGACACAAGCTGCTCGCGAGAATCAACTCGATCCCGTTATCGGCCGCACTTCCGAAATGGAACGTGTGATGCAGGTGCTTTCGCGTCGTACTAAAAACAACCCAGTCCTTATTGGCGAACCTGGTGTAGGTAAGAGCGCCATCATCGAAGGACTTGCTCAAAACATTGTTAAGGGCAACGTTCCTGAAACGTTGCGTGACAAGCAGATCTACTCATTAGATTTGGGCGCGCTTGTTGCTGGATCACGTTACCGTGGCGATTTCGAAGAACGCTTGAAGAAAGTACTGAAGGAAATTAAGCAACGCGGTGATGTCATTATCTTTATTGACGAGATTCACACACTTGTTGGTGCCGGGGCTGCTGAGGGTGCAATTGATGCCGCCAGCATGCTGAAGCCGATGTTGGCTCGTGGCGAACTTCAGACAATTGGTGCAACCACATTGGATGAGTACCGCAAGTACATCGAAAAGGATGCTGCACTTGAGCGTCGTTTCCAGCCAATTCAAGTCAGTGAACCAACACTTGCTCACACAATTGAAATTCTTAAAGGTCTACGTGACCGCTACGAAAATCATCACCGAGTAACAATCACCGATGCAGCTATCGTTGCCGCTGCCACAATGGCTGATCGTTACATCAATGACCGATTCCTGCCAGATAAAGCCATTGACTTAATCGATGAGGCTGGTGCGCGTCTACGCATTCGTCGCATGACCGCGCCACCTGATTTGCGCGAGTTCGATGAAAAAATTGCCCAGGTCCGCATGACGAAAGAATCAGCGATTGATTCCCAAGATTTTGAGCGCGCTGCTTCGCTACGTGATGATGAAAAGAACCTCATGGCTGATCGCGCAGTTCGCGAAAAAGAATGGAAAGATGGCGACCTTGATGTCGTGGCTCAAGTCGATGAGGAAATCATTGCTGAAGTTCTTGCAGCGACAACTGGAATCCCGGTCTTTAAGTTAACCGAGGAAGAGTCGCAGCGACTCTTGACCATGGAGGGTGAACTTCACCGTCGCGTTATTGGTCAAGAGCAAGCGATTAAGGCACTGTCGCAGGCAATCCGTCGTACCCGTGCGGGCCTGAAGGATCCGAAACGTCCTGGTGGCTCATTCATTTTCGCTGGCCCGTCAGGAGTTGGTAAGACTGAGTTGTCCAAGACTTTGGCCGAGTTCCTTTTTGGTGACGAAAACTCGCTGATCTCTCTTGACATGTCTGAATACAGCGAAAAGCACACCATCTCGCGATTGTTCGGTTCACCTCCCGGATTCGTTGGTTACGAAGAAGGTGGCCAGCTAACGGAAAAGGTTCGCCGGAAGCCGTTCAGTGTGGTTCTCTTCGATGAAATCGAAAAAGCACACCCAGATATTTTCAACTCGCTTCTGCAGGTGCTTGAAGATGGACGTCTTACAGACGCGCAAGGTCGTGTCGTTGATTTCAAGAACACTGTTGTCATCATGACGACCAATCTTGGTACGCGCGACATTGCCAAGGGAATGAACCTCGGATTTGCTGATGTCAACGACACCCAGACTTCATACGAGCGGATGAAGGCCAAAGTGAATGACGAACTCAAGCAGCACTTCCGTCCAGAGTTCCTTAATCGCATTGACGACATTGTTGTGTTCCATCAGCTCAGCCAAAACGAAATCGTTGAGATTGTTGACTTGATGATTGACAAGCTAGATGTACGTCTTAAGGACAAGGACATGGCCCTTGAGTTAACACCAGCAGCGAAAGCATTGTTGGCAACTCGCGGCTATGACCCAGTCTTAGGGGCTCGACCACTTCGTCGCACAATTCAGCGCGAAATCGAGGATCCGTTAAGCGAGAAGATGCTGTACGGCGATTTGAAGCCGGGCGAGATTGTCATTGTTGATGTGGAAGGCGAAGGTACCGAAGCAGCCTTCACATTCCGCAGTGAATTCAAAGGCGAGATTCCTGAATTAGAAATCCAAGCGGCTACCGCCGCAGACTAACGCGCCTATAAGTATTGCCCCCCATCCTTCTGGCTCGGGGGCAATACTTATGTGTCACAAATTTCGTGACCCTATGGGCAGTTTTTACACCTTGCGACCAAATCGCTTTGCCCGCACCTTGCGGGACGCTCTAGTGGGAGATTCTTCAAAGATAGTGATGAGGTCTTCCTCTGTTTCTCGTTGCAGCCACAGTGGTGGGACTTTAGCAATGAGACGACGTATTACGGGCATAAGAAGTGTTCCAACAAGTGGGAGTACAACTAACAACCCAAGAATCCATGCCACAACACTTTGGACAGACATGCCCACCGCAGTGATGTCGACCTTCACTGGCGTCATACCTTGGTATCCCGTTGGGTCACTTGTGCCACCACCAGTGCCGGGATCGGTTGTGCCGTCTGTTGCACTTGGATCAGGTGTACCACTCGGGTCGGGCACCGTTCCGGTTGTACCGCCTCCTGCCGTCGCGCCACCACTATTTCCTGCGTCGTTTGCACCACTGCCTAAATTTCCCGACAGGGTTGGATTTGCACAATGCGCCGCATCAAGGGCTGGTGGAGCATCGGCTGTGTGGCCGGTGCCCTCAGAGTTTTATGAAGACACTCGCCTGCGAGTGTCCCATCGCATGCGCCACTGTGCCCTTAGGCTTGAGATGTGATTGAAACGTTAGTGAGTGTGCTTGCGGGCTTTGTTGGATTCTTAACCATCGGTGTCAAGATTTATGCGCTTTGGGATGTTTATCGTCAACCTGATGCCGGTTTTGTTTTTCTAAATAAAGGCACTCGATCATCGTGGCTTGTCTTTGCCGGCCTTGCTGTGGTCTGCCATCTCATTTTCGGACCGTGGGGACTCTTGGGTTTAGCCGGTCTCGTTGCCTGCGGAGTGTATGTGGTCGACATTCGTCAAAAACTTAATGAACTGACCAATCGGAAATAACAGTGCCTGGCGTTTTTAGTGACACCAGGCGTGGCACCACATATCAGTTGCGCCAGATAGATCGTTGGATTTTGTATGCCGTATGCCCGACAATCCGAGCAGCCGCGGACCCGCTTGTTGTCGACCTTGGCTTTGGTGCATCACCATCAGCATCGAGCGAGCTATTTAATCGACTGCGCAAATATGTTCGGCCCGATTGTGAAGTGGCTGGAATCGACAGAGATCTCAAATCTGTTGCCCAAGCTCAGTCAGCTGCTCAATCAGGATTGACGTTTGTACATGGCAGTTTCGAGATTCCCACTGCAGACTCACGCAAGCCGATTGCTATTCGCGCTGCCAATGTGCTGAAGCACTATGACGAGTCAGACGTGCAACGGGCCTGGGCAATGATGTCGGCACGCCTGGCTCCTGATGGGTATTTAATCGATGCGACTGGTGACGAAAGAGGTAGTCGCAGTGCATGGGTGAGTGTGCGTGCGGGAATGGATATCCCAGAGACACTTACGCTTTCGTTTCATGTTGGATCGCTCAAGATGCCATCGGAGATTGCGCTTCAATTACCCAAGGTACTCATTCATCGCAATGTTCCCAGTGAAAAGATTCATGACTTTCTCAAAGAGTTTGACCACGCGTGGCTAAGCCATGCAACTTCAAAATCGTTAGATGCCCGTGAACGTTTTGTTACAACGATCCAGGCTTTAGTTTCACAAGGATTCCCAATTCAAGACACCATGGCTCGCTGGCGACTCGGTGAAGTCACCATTCCGTGGAATGTCGTGAGTTCTACTTCTTCCCTTGGTTAGCAACGGCAGCTGCTGCTTCGCGCGCCGCTTCGGGGTCAAGATAGTGTCCACCCGCAACAATTGGCTTAAGTTCTGAGTTGAGTGAGTACACCAATGGAATACCTGTTGGAATATTTAGTCCTGCAATGTCTGTGTCACTGATGCCATCAAGTTGTTTGACCAGAGCGCGTAGCGAGTTGCCGTGTGCAGCAACCAGGACAGTCTTACCTGACCTCAGATCTGGGACGATTGCTTCATCCCAGTAAGGCAACATGCGCTGCACAACGTCAGCCAAGCATTCTGTTGCAGGTAGGTCAGCCCCGAGATCGGCGTAACGAGGATCATGCGTCTGGGCGTAGGTGTCGTTTGGTGCAATCGCAGGTGGTGGCGTGTCGTAGGACCGACGCCACAGCATGAACTGTTCTTCGCCGTATTCGGCTAAAGTTTGGGCTTTGTCTTTTCCTTGAAGCGCCCCATAATGGCGTTCATTGAGCCGCCACGTTCGACTCACAGGAATCCAATGTCGATCTGCAACATCTAGTGCGATGTTTGCAGTCTTAATTGCGCGACGTAACAGCGACGTATGCAACACATCTGGGACCATGTCGTGTTCCTTGAGAAGCTCTCCGGCGCGGTGTGCTTCTTTCAGACCCTTGGCATTCAGGTCAACATCTACCCAGCCAGTGAAAAGATTCTTTTCGTTCCACTCGCTTTCGCCGTGTCGCAACAAAATCAAGGTATGTGTTGTCATACCGCAAGTTTAGAGCAGGTTAGTCGTCACTTTGGAAAAGATGCATAAAGGCGCTCAGGTTTGCAGTACTTTGACCAGTACTTGTGCGCCAAGCCCATTCGCGTTCTATTGCCCTGCGAAAGCCAAGTTCTAGCAACGTGTTAAATGACCCATCAGCTGCAGTCACAATTGCGCCGAACAATTCATCAAGCAGTTGGTTAGTGACAGTGTCACTCGGGATTGTCCCAGTCAAGTAAATGTCACCGAGGTGATCTATTGCGTATCTCATAACAAACATCTTGATATTTTGCTCAAGCAGCCAGCGATAAACATTCTGGTGGTTCTCATCTGGATTGCGAGCGATAAAGGACTCAATTCGCAAGTACTTAACCCCGCACGAGAGTGCAACTGAAATACTCAGGCGTGCACTTCCAGGCAAAGTAGCAACGACAAATGATTCGTTCGCAACCTCGTGAGGTATGTCATGAGCAGTCAGAAAAGTGGTCACCTGCTCGGTGCACGTCATTGTCGAGCTCGCGCTCTGGAGGACAGAACAGCTTCTTCGTAGACATCTATCAGGGCATCGGTTGTGGCATTCCAACTAAATCTCGCTGCATGAGCAACCGCTCCTTGCGAGTACGTTTTGAGAAGGTCTGGGTTCGTGACAGTTTGATAAATCACTTGGCTCCAATGTCGAGCATCGTGCCCATCGACAAGTACACCACTGCTGCCATCGCTGACGGCAGTGGGCAAACCACCAACGCGAGCTGCGATCACTGGTGTGCCGCACGCTTGTGCCTCGAGCGCGACGAGCCCAAATGATTCGCTATGCGAGGGCACAATACTGAGCGTGGCTGCTCGAAACCAGGTCACTAGTTGTTCGCGATTAGCGGGTGGCTCAAATCGTACGTTGTCAGCGATACCGAGTTCGCGCGCCAATGTGATGAGTGAATCGGGTTGCTCTAATCCAGACCCGGATGGACCGCCACAAATCACGACAAGAAGATTGCTGCGAAGTTCAGGATGAGCATCAAGAAGCACAGCAGCTGCCTTGAGCAAAACATCAGGCCCCTTCAGCGGCTGTACTCGCCCAACGAAAAGTAACACGACTTTCTCAGGTGCAATTTTTAGAGATTCGCGAGCCGCATTTTTGTCACCTGGTGTGAATGCCTTGAGATCGACACCAGGATGCACAACCCGCACTCGTTCAGGTAGCGCACCGTAGAGCTCAATGAGTTCGTGTGCTTCGGCATCCGTATTTGCAACAAGCCGATCAGCTGCTTGCACAACCTGTTCTTCACCAATTTCACGAATCATGGGTTCGGCAGCATCACCATCTGCAAGTTGTAGGTTCTTGACGCGAGCCATGGTGTGCATTGTGTGGACGAGTGGAACGTGCCAACGTTCTTGCGCAATCCATCCGACTTGTCCCGATAACCAGTAGTGACTATGAAGTAAGTCGTAAAAACCTTCAGGCTTGGCAGCTTCGGCGCGAAGCACACCGGCAGTCACCGCACACAGCTGTGCAGGAAGATCTTCTTTGCGCAAACCTTCAAATGGCCCGGCTGAAATATGGCGCACGAGTACACCATCGGCAAGTGAGATGTTATCCAAATCGTCTGGGCTTGTTGCGCGGGTAAAGATCTCAACTTCGATCCCACGGGCAGCAATCAATTTCGCTGTCTCAGCAATGTACACATTCATGCCGCCGGAATCGCCCGTGCCAGGTTGGTGCAGCGGCGAGGTGTGCACTGAAAGGATTGCGATTCGTTCAAGAGTGGTCATCACTTACTAACTTAGCGAATCTACGCGTAAGCGAAAGTTGAAGCAGGAAAGCTCCTATTTTGCGTAGGGTTCCCCAGTAACAATGTGGGTAATGCGACGTGCCACGGTGACTGCATGGTCTCCAAAACGCTCGTAGAAGCGCGAAAGCAAGGTCACGTCAATTGCCGCTTCGACTCCGTGACTCCAAGTTGGCGAGAGCACAGTGGTAAAGAGTTCGCGGTGCAACACGTCGAGTGCGTCGTCATACTTTTTAATATCGGCAGCAAGGCCCGTATCGCGATATTCAATTACTCGCCCCGTAGAAGCGATAATCAAGCTCGCTGCCTCACCCATTTGAGCAAAAGTGTCTTGAAGTTCAGCTGGAATCGATGGGTTGGGATGGCGAAGTCGAACCTGCTTAGCAACGTGTGAGGCCAGATCACCCATGCGCTCGAGCGATGTTGCAATTCGTATCGCGCCCATGACAAAACGAAGATCTGTGGCAAGTGGGGCTTGCAGCGCGGTGATTTGGATACAGCGCTCTTCAATATCCGCGTTCAGAGAGTTCAAGGTCACATCGCGATCAATTACCCTCTGGGCGACAGTTACGTTGTCGCTCAAAAGTGCGTCTGTGGCATCTGTAATCGCGGTTTGCACCAGCTGGGTCATCGTGACAAGGTCACGCGATAAGTTCTCGAGTTGATGGGTGTAATCCTCGCGCATGGTGAACAGACTACGGCACTTCTGCGTTAACAGACCATTTACCAAACAAATAACACCGAACGACTGAGCAAACACTGGATTGGTATTCGGTGAACAATGCGTGAAGTGGCGGTTTCCGCTCTGCGGAAGGATTTGAATGACTCTATTGTCTGTGTGTGATTACTTATCCAGAACCTCATATCCGCAAGCCCAATGGACCACACTTCAGTGCTGTGAGTATGTGCGTTACGACGTCTGCGGAGTTGATTCAACGATGACTCGGGTACTTGTTGTTGAAGATGAAGAAACGTTTCGGGATGCACTTTCATATTTGTTGTCCCGCGAGGGTTATGAAGTGATACTTGCGGCTGACGGTGCCGAAGGGCTCTCGCAGTTTGAAGCCTCTAACCCAGATATTGTCTTGCTCGATTTGATGATGCCCGAATTGCCTGGAACAGAAGTATGCAGGATTATTCGGCAAACTAGTTCGATTCCGATCATTATGTTGACTGCTAAAGATTCCGAAATTGACAAAGTGGTCGGCTTGGAACTCGGCGCCGACGACTACATCACCAAACCGTTTTCCACTCGTGAATTAGTTGCTCGGATCCGGGCAGTTTTGCGTCGTGGCGCTGTAACTTTCGACGATGACGAAGAAGGCGCAATTATTGAAAGCGGCATGATTCAGGTTGATCTTCAACGCCACACGGTGCGTGTTAATGGAACTGAAATAGCGATGCCACTTAAAGAATTTGAACTTCTTTGTATTCTCATGCGTAATGAAGGACGGGTTTTAACTCGCGCCCAGTTACTCGATCGCATTTGGGGGTCAGATTACGTGGGTGATGGCAAAACGTTAGATGTTCACATAAAGAGATTGCGATCAAAAATCGAGGTTGATTCTGCAGACCCCGTTCATGTCACCACAGTGCGCGGTGTGGGTTACCGCTATACGGCTTAAGCAGACGGTGTTGCGCTCGGCGCAGGAGTTGCGCCGTCGGTTGGAAGTGGCGTAGCTGAAGGCGTTGGCAGTTGCGGAATTGTCACTCCGCTGAACGGCCCCTCATTTGTGCTGATAAGTACTGACACAGTTATTGGGTCGTTATTTTGAAATACGAACTGAATCGAAATAAATTTTCCAGGTGTCAAAGATCCCGTCACACTTGATAGCACAATCGTGTTTGAGCTATTGAAGCCGATTTGAGTTGCTGAGCGTGTTGGCAACGTAATCGCACCGCTTGATAGTGCAGCCAGATCTGAGGTTGCAGCGATTCCTGTCAATGCGTTGGCGATGGTCTCACTATTGTTCAAAATTGTGGCCACAACAGTGCCAACATTGGGGTTGGTCGGGTCAACAACGATGGAAGCGGCTCGCACTTCAAGAGCTCCAGCTTTAGCTGATTGGCCGTTACCTGAGTTGCCTTGGTTGTTCGTTGGGGCGTTGAAACCAGTGGCACATCCGCTGAGTACTAGAGCGGAAGTAACCGCTACAGCTGCGATGAGTGTTGAGCGACGCATGTGAATCTTTACCCCTTGAATGTGTTCCTTGTGTGGAAATCACTCTACTTGGCAAAGACTTTGCCTTGATAAACAAGGTCGCGTGAGATTGGGCGCATTTGTTCCTGCTACGGAATTCCCGAAAAACCCAATAAATTAGCGGTTTTCTTGGTCACGTGGTGTCAGTAGGCGTGGTAGAATTGGGTTTCGAAGTTAACGCGAGGAACTAAATACATGCCGTACAAAGTCGGAGAGACTGTGGTGTACCCACACCATGGCGCAGCAGACATCATTTCCAAGGAAAAACGCATGATAGCTGGCGTTGAAAAGGAATATCTTGTCCTGAAGGTGCATCAATCCGATCTGACGGTTCGAGTTCCATCCGACAACCTTGATCTTGTAGGCGTCCGCGACGTCACGAGCCAAGAGGGACTCGAAAAAGTTTTTGGCGTACTACGCATGCCATATGTAGAAGATCCTGCAAACTGGTCGCGCCGATTTAAGGCCAACACTGAAAAGCTTTCATCTGGCGATGTCATCAAGGTTGCAGAAGTAGTTCGCGATCTGTGGCGACGTGCCCAAAAGAAGCCGTTATCAACTGGCGAAAAGAGCATGCTTCACCGTGCTCGAGTGCAACTCATCAGTGAGATTGCTTTGGCTGAACGCACTAATGAAGTGCGCGCCGAAGAAATCCTTGACGAGGTTTTGGCTTCCTAATGTCACATGCCGCTACTGGCCGGGTGGCGGCAATCATTCCGGCTGCCGGTTCAGGCGTTCGGTTTGGATCCGATACTCCCAAAGCTTTTATTGAACTTGACGGTATCTCTCTGTTAACTCGTTCGGCCCTCGCAATGAGTGTTGTGGCCGATGTGATTGTTGTAGCCGCTCCAGATAGCTATCTCAATCTTGCCAGCGACCTTTTGTCCAGCATTGATGCAGAGATCCACGTAGTTGCTGGAGGATCGAGCCGACAAGATTCAGTTGCCCAAGCCCTAGCTGTGTTATCGGATGATGTCACGGTTGTCTTGATTCATGATGCTGCGCGACCGCTTGTTCCTTCACGAGTGACCCATGATGTCGTGGCCGCTATACGCAACGGGGCGCATGCAGTTATTCCCGTACTTCCTATTACCGACACAATTAAGCGAGTTGATGAGCGAGGCAGCGTCATCGAAACGATTGATCGTGCGACGTTACGTAGGGTACAAACACCGCAAGGATTTTCACGTGAATCGCTCAATACTGCCTATGCCGACCCGACTCATATCGCAACTGACGACGCAGGGCTATTAGAGACGATGGGCGTTACAGTCACAACTGTGTTGGGTGATGAACGTTCAATCAAAATAACGACGCCAGAAGATTTTGAAATTGCTTTAGGTTTTCTAGGAGAAATGCGATGACTGACTTACGTGTAGGAAATGGCGTTGATGTACATCCGCTAGAAGCCGGACGTCCAATGTTCTTAGCCGGACTTGAATGGCCTAACGAGACCAGCGGTTGTGCAGGTCACTCCGATGGCGATGTTGCAGCTCATGCGTTATGTGATGCGTTGCTGTCGGCAGCTGGCCTAGGCGATTTAGGCGCAGTTTTTGGTGTCGACCGTCCCGAGATTGCAAACGCATCTGGGGCGACATTGCTGCGCGAAGTTCATAGTTTGCTGACATCACATGGTTGGTCTGTTGTGAACGGTTCAGTTCAAGTGATTGCGAATTCGCCCAAGATTGGTTCCCGACGCGAAGAAGCGCAAATCGCACTTTCAGCGGCATTAGGTGATGCACCGATTTCTGTGGCTGGCACAACTTCGGACGGACTGGGCATTACGGGTCGCGGCGAAGGTGTTGCAGCAATCGCAACAGTTCTTATTAGTCGGTAGAAGTTTTCAGCCTTAAGGCAATAACTTCTATTGGTAACATAAACAAATGTTGGGGCTGGTTCTAAAGCGGTTTCTGCGAAGAACGAGTCAACTTGGCTCTGTTTCGATTGTTACTTGTATCTTTGTCGCGATTATTGCTTTTGTGTTTCACGCGAGCACTGCTATTCAAAATACCGCTGTTGCACGCGAGTTAGCACACACCGAAAATTCACAAGGCAACCTCACCGTTACTTTTGATGGTGATCTGACTACGGTGCCGCTCACTTCATTAAACAAGGAAGTTCGAAGTTCGCTTGCCAGTCTTGGGGTGAACAATCCCATGTATTTTGTGACGTATCGTCCGATGTCAAACATGACTGGCGAAACATTTCACATTGTTGGAGTGGACCCACAGTTCTTAACGCAGCAACCGGGGCTGGCTCCTGATCACTGTGGGATACCTACCTGCTCAGTTTCATTACTTTTGGGTAGCGACATATCTTTACCAAGTAATTTTCTGAAACGTGGTCCAATTAAGGCCAGCACTACTTCAATAGCGGATCTCACTGTTCAAGAGGGCGCCACTGTTTATGTCACTACCGATATTCAGGGTTTGCTCTCCTTACCAAGTTTGCGGGACATGTCGCGCACATTTGTGTGGACTGCGCCGGTCGACGCAGAGCACATCCGTCGTGATGGGCCGCAGAAGAGTCTGACTCAGATGAGGGACATCTCTAATCAGTTCTCCCTCTATTCGGCTCATCTCATACTTCACATTCCAGAGGAACCCGTAGTTGCAGCGATTGCGCAATCGCAAGCCGCCACGATGCGCCTGTTTCGCATGCTGGCGCTTGGTTCACTTCTGTTCGCATCTGCCTTGCTCTTGCTAGCGGCAAATGCTCGATCATCTCATGAACAAACTGCTGCAGTGTGGCTGCACATTCGGGGAGGCTCCGCTAAGTCTCTTGCTTGGCTCAGCGCAGGTGTGAGTGTTGTTCCTGCGCTTGTTATTGCTTTTCCGTATGTATTAGTTTCGCCAACTGCGGCCAGTCTGATGATCGGGTTTGTAGTGTCCGTGACACTCATTGTTGGCATCGTATTGAGCGGCAATCTAAGGATTGCGGTCGTTGCTCTAGCGCTGACGGCAAGCGGTCTAGCATTGCTGACGCGAGATGTTGCACTCATTTCAGCTCTGGCGTCCATCGCGTTAGTGGTATTGCTTAACAAGGTGGGCACCCAGTTGTGGAAACAGCCGCTGCACCTGGCGACATCTCGCCGTCCGGAAATGATCCGAAACTCAATACTTATTGCAATGTGTACTGCCGTCGTTACCAGCTGGCTTGCTACAACTCATGCACTTGATCAACAAGAGGCGCACCACATTTCGTATGTGTCGCCCTTGCAATCTTCAGTCACAGGATTTACACATGGTGTATTCCAAAACAATTCATTAAGGGACTATCAAAAGTATGGAACGGTTTATCCAATCGAAACGATTCCAGCAACATCAAGTGGCAAAGGATATTCCGTGGAGAATGTCCAGGTTGTCGGAATCCCCTCCGGCATCGATCTTACGAACCTATCTGGAATTGGGGGACCAATCGCTTCTCAACTTGCCCAGCTGAGTGTAGGTGACAGTGCGCAGTCAATCGTGGGCGAAAATCGGCCCCTCAGGATTCAGTCAGTTCCGGCTCGAATGCAACTTGGTGTTTGGATACTCGATGCAAATAATGAATCTGAACTTGTCACTTCGAACACAGTGATTTCTTCAACGACCCGAATTTTGGGTGTCGAAGTTTCTCAAACATCTAAGGATCTTGAACGCAGTCAGCACGCCGTTGGCGAAGGTAAGCATGCCTTAGTCTTACCCGCTGGCGTTGTCGCATTCGAGTTCCCCAGTGGCCAAGTGGTGAACACACATGTGCGGCTGACATCTGGAGCGATATATTTCCCAGCTGGAAGTATCCCGGACCCACTCATAGCAATTGTGAGCAAAGGGTTAGCAAAAGTTGGTGACACACTTGTTGTCAACATCACAGCCGAACAGCCAGTTCAACTTCGAGTAATTGGAACTGCAAATCTTTTTGCTAACGCCCCACAACAATTTGCGGTGGTGGATCAAGCCGCACTCAATGACTATCTTGCGAACACTCGACCAGAGATGATCCGCTCAACACAGTTATGGATTTCAGGAACAGTTCCTTTGACTGACTCAGCTTTCACGGGACTCAAAGTTGTTAATCGCACTCAGTTGCACCAAGAGTTGCTAACCAATCCCATTCGCCGGAGTACAAGAAATTTGTATCACGGCATATCCGGAATCTTGGTGATGCTAGTGCTATTTTTTGCGCGAGCTGCATCGCGAACTGTGCGGCAGAATTCAGGAATTTTGGAATGGACGAGTCGTGGCAATAAGGCATCCACTGTGCATCGTGACATAACCCGAGTGCTGGTAGCCACATTGACTATTCAGAGTCTTGTCGCTGCTATTGCAAGTTACGGGGTGACGATGTGGCTGGTTGCAGAGGACTCGATTACATGGGCCGGAATCAAAGCCGTTCCCCCTCTCACGCGAGAGTTTTCCTTACTTGTTCTCGCAAGCACGCTACTTATTGTGTGCACAGCATCCATTCTCGGAATTCTTGGCGGAAAGATGCGACATGACCATTAATTTGCATGATGTTTTGCATCTTTATCCAAGTCCATCAGGAATGGTACCGGCGCTTCGAGGACTCAACTTCACAGTGCCCGCTGGTGAAATCTGCATTGTTCGGGGGGCGAATGGTTCAGGGAAAAGCACGTTGGTTGAAATTCTGGCAGGCGCGCTGAAGCCATCAGCAGGCGAAGTGACTGTTGACGGGACCATTCGTCTTGTGCGCCAATTCGGAAATATTTTGCCAGAACTTACAGTTCGTGAATATTTAGATCTTTCGGGTCACAACGCGGATGTCATTGTGTCCCAGTGGGATCTGGCTGACTTAGAGCACTTGCGTATGTCGCAGGTTAGCCGTGGTACAAGTCAACTCATCGCAATAGCAGCAGTACTAGCTGCGCATCCGAGCATCTTGCTTGCTGATGAGCCGGCTGCTTCTCTGTCCGTGGCAGAGTCGCAAGTTCTTTACCGGCGGATAACTCAACATTGTCGAGCGAACAACATAACGCTAGTGCTCGTCACGCACGACGTTGCAGCAGAGCAATTTGCAGATCGAGTTGTCCGATTAAGTGACGGCCGTATGAGCGAGCAGTGGCTTCCTGGGGCGCCAGAAAAATCAATTATCGATCGTCATGGTTGGCTGCGTCTTGCTCGTGACTCAGGAATAAAGCTGCCAAGTGTGACACGCTTCCAGACCAGCGGTGCCGATCTGGTACTCACTGAGCTAGAGCGCCAAGCAGATGAGGTTGCGCGATCAAATCGTGAGAAGCCAAGTAACAAGGTCATGGTGCGAACTCGAGAACTGACCGCGGGGTTTAGCACAACGCCAGTAATCAAGGCCTGCAGCATTGACATTTCGCAAAACTCTTTGACAGCGATAACTGGGCCAGCAGGATCTGGCAAGACCACATTTCTTCAGACCTTGGTTGGTCAGGTACGAGTTTCATCAGGAACATTCGACGTATTTGGAAAGATTTCCCTTTTTAGTGACCACGTAGGAGAACATCTATCTGTGCGCGAGGCAGGCGCATATGACGATTTTGTTAAATCACTGGGAATAGAAAGTTATGCAGATCGGCCGATGAATAAGTTATCTGGTGGTCAGCGCCAGAAAACTTTACTTGCTCTTGCATTATCTAGCACGGCCGAGATTTTGCTTATCGATGATCCTACAAATTCTTTAGATGAAGAAAACCGCGAGTTAGTGTGCCGTGTTTTACTTGCGCAGCAGGGCAGGACAATCGTGGTCTCAACGAATGACATGATTCTTATTGACGTTTGTGACCAAGCATTTGATTTAGCGAAAAAGTAGCAGCAGAAATTACTTGCTCTGGCGTAACCGAATCGTGCGAATAGCACCAATACCGAGTGCGTACACGGGGAAACTAAACAAGATGCCACCAGCAATTGCGCCGAGCTGGATTCCTGCATTGTTGTTGTAGGAAAATGAAATGTAAGTCAGATCAAGTAGATAAAGAATTCCAAATGGCAAAGTTACGCTGCGCATCCACTGCGCTTTCACAATGTGCGGAAATTGGAAATTTGTTAACTGGCTAATACACAAAACAAAAATCACAATGGCTACTTGTGTTGGTGTGGCGTGAGCGACATAAAGTGAGGGCACAGCCAAGTTCCATGCTGCTGGAAAGCCATTGAACCAGGAGTCTTCAGTTTCTAAATCGGTTCGGGCAAACCACAGGGCTGAAAACAAGAAAGTTAACCCAGCAATTGCAATTTCAAAATGTGCCGGCAGCATGTCGAAGTGAATCATGAAGGCGATAGGAACGACAACGCATGTCACATAGTCCACAACGAGGTCAAGAATGTGGCCGTCGATGCGTGGCGCAGTGATCATGACATCAAATCGGCGAGCAACTGGCCCATCGAGACCATCAAGCACCTGTGAAATCACGAGCCAAATAAGCGCGCTTCGAACATCACCGTTAAAGATGGACTGCAGGGCCAACATTCCAATGACAGCGCCACTTGCGGTCAAGGTATGAATTGCGTACCCAGATCGTTTTGTGCGCTGTGGAAGTGACATGTTGTAAGGCTATGCCTATCTTGGAACAGGCGCTAACGGGCAGTACGGTTACAGAATGCGAATGCCGGACTGGAAAAACGCCACGGTAAGGCGTCATGCCACCCGTGGCTGGATTGCGTTGTCCTTACTATGGTCAACGACGCGCGCTGCACTTATCTGGCGGGTTTTCGGCTCGCATGGAACCAATGGCTATGGCTACTTGCTGGTTGATCTAGTTTCGACAGTTCCTTATGCAATCTATTCAGCCCGGGCTGCATTTGCTTGGATAGATCGCTCGAGTGCCTTCCTGCGAAATCTGACGATTGCAGCTATTTGCTTTATTGCCCCGGATGTTTATGTAGTAGCTACTGCTCGACATGTTCCAGCATCGGTCTGGTTTGGATTTGGAGCATTCGTCACGTTGATGGCCGTGCTAGCCATCAAATTGGCTCGGGACAAATAATTGGCGATTTGAAAAAAATGCACAAGTCTTGTCGGGCACGTAGTTAATATTGTGCAGAAGGAGTACAAATTATGGCTCACGTCGAATTGTTGGGCGACACAGCTACTTTAAA
>JBAXRV010000007.1:0-42944 GCA_037131045.1 Actinomycetes bacterium | reverse complement strand
GACGTGAGTCGTGGGGTGCAAACAAAAAGACCGCCGTCAGGCGGTCCCTATGTTTGTAGCCCCGACGGGATTCGAACCCGCGCTACCGCCTTGAGAGGGCGGCGTGCTAGGCCACTACACAACGAGGCCCTAGACCGATAACCCTAACGCAATTGGGGGCATCGGCTAAATCAGTGAATTACATTCGAGCTTTGAGTAGTTCGGAAATCTTTGCGGCGGCGGCGACTACAGCGGGTCCGTGCATTCGACCTGGTGTGCGTGTGAGCCGTTCGATGGGTCCTGAGATGGACACTGCGGCCAAGACTTTTCCGCCTGCGCCTGTGATGGGTGCCGAGACAGATGCGATGCCTGCTTCACGTTCGCCAATGGATTGTGCCCAGCCGCGTCGTCGAATTCCTGAGAGGTCGATGGCTGTGAACTTTGCCCCTTGAAGGCCGCGGTGTAGCCGATCAGGTTCTTCCCATGCCAGGAGTACTTGGGCAGCTGACCCGGCTTTCATGGTGAGGGCGCTGCCTACGGGAACGGTGTCGCGTAGTCCTGTGAGGCGTTCTGCTCCAGCAACGCAGATACGTTGGTCGCCTTGTCGACGATAGAGCTGGGCGCTTTCTTTTGTGATGTCGCGCAGGGCTATGAGCACAGGTCCGGCAACGGCGAGCAGTTTGTCTTCGCCTGCCGACATGGCAAGTTCGCTCACTCGTGGGCCGAGTACGAATCGACCATTCAGGTCCCGGGTCACAAGGCGGTGGTGTTCGAGTGCCGTAGCTAGTCTGTGGGCGGTGGGCCGGGCTAGGCCCGTTGCAGAAACCAGGCCAGCCAAGGTCATGGGACCTGCTTCGAGAGCGTCCAAAATGTGGGCAGCCTTGTCAAGGACCCCAACACCGCTACTACTATCGTCCATGTAGTGATATTGCCGTCTCGAAATGTGAGATGTCAAAACGTACTCAAAGGAGAGTCTCCATGGCATTGACCCTGGCCGAAAAAGTATGGCGCGATCACATCGTGCGAAGCGCCGAAGGTGAACCTGACTTGCTGTTCATCGACCTTCATCTTGTCCATGAAGTCACCAGCCCGCAGGCATTCGATGGACTTCGTGCCAGTGGCCGAACCGTACGTCGACCAGACCTTACGCTTGCGACCGAAGATCACAACGTTCCCACGATTGACATTGATAAGCCCATTGCTGATCCGATCAGCGCCGCTCAAGTGAACGCATTGCGTGTTAATTGCGAAGAGTTTGGCGTCCCGATCTATTCGCTAGGAAATGCCGAACAAGGCATCGTGCATGTCGTTGGTCCTCAGCTTGGCCTGACACAACCGGGCATGACCGTTGTGTGTGGTGACTCGCATACTTCGACGCATGGCGCATTCGGTGCGCTGGCATTCGGAATTGGTACCAGCGAAGTTGAACATGTTCTGGCAACTCAAACGTTGCCGCTCAAGCCTTTCAAAACCATGGCCATCACAGTGAATGGCAAACTGCCTGCAGGAGTAACGGCAAAAGATTTGATTCTCGCAATCATTGCCCAAATCGGAACAGGTGGCGGGCAAGGTTACGTTTTGGAATACCGCGGTGAAGCAATTCGTGCTTTGTCCATGGAAGGTCGTATGACCATTTGCAACATGAGTATCGAAGCTGGTGCTCGTGCAGGAATGATTGCACCTGATGAGACAACGTTTGAATTCCTCAAGGGCAAAGAACGTGCACCACAGGGCGCTGACTGGGATGCAGCAGTTGACTACTGGAAGACGCTTCAAACTGATGACGCAGCACGCTTTGATGCTGAAGTCATGATCAATGCCGAAGAACTCAGCCCGTTTGTCACATGGGGAACTAACCCTGGTCAAGGTGTGCCACTGAACAGCACTGTTCCTGGCCCTGATGATTACGAAGATGAATCTCAAAAGCTTGCTGCAGAAAAAGCGCTGGCCTACATGGGACTCACTGCAGGTATGCAGGTCAAAGATATTCGCGTCGACACTGTTTTCCTTGGTTCATGCACAAATGGACGTATAGAAGACTTGCGGGCAGCAGCAGACGTGCTTCGTGGTCGCACGGTGGCAAGCGATGTACGCATGCTTGTCGTTCCTGGATCGGTTCGCGTTCGTCTGAAAGCTATTGAAGAAGGTCTGGACAAAGTGTTCATCGCATCAGGTGCAGAATGGCGCGAAGCTGGCTGTTCCATGTGCCTTGCAATGAATCCAGACAAACTGACTCCAGGTGAGCGAAGTGCATCAACCTCGAACCGTAACTTCGAGGGCCGCCAGGGACCAGGCGGACGTACGCACTTGGTATCGCCACAAGTTGCCGCAGCAACTGCTGTGCGCGGCACATTGTCATCACCTGCTGACTTAGCACCGATTGGAGCCTGAGTATGGATAAGTTCGTCACTCACGTAGGCACCGCAGTTCCACTGCGCGCCAGCAATGTGGATACCGATCAGATTATTCCCGCGGAATACCTCAAGCGCATCACGCGTCACGGTTTCGAAGACGGCCTGTTTGCAGCGTGGCGCAAAGACCCCGCTTTCGTGTTGAACCAGTCGCAATTCGACGGTGCAACAGTGCTCATCGCTGGTCCTGACTTTGGAACCGGTTCCAGCCGCGAGCACGCCGTATGGGCGCTGATGGATTACGGTTTCAAAGTTGTCATCTCGTCACGATTTGCTGACATTTTCCGAGGTAACTCCGGCAAACAAGGCCTACTGACCGCTCTTGTGGCGCAGGATGCCGTAGATCAGTTGTGGAAGGAAGTAGAAAACCACCCTGATACCAAGATCACCGTGAACCTTGAGGCCCGCACAGTCTCCGCAGGTGGCTTCACAGCACCGTTTGAAGTGGATGACTACGTGCGCTGGCGCCTGATGGAAGGCCTTGATGACGTTGGTTTAACGCTTAAGCACGTTGATGAAATCAGTGCGTTTGAAGCAAAACGCCCTAGTTTTAAGCCTGTTACCGCCTAAAACCCCGTGTCTTGAGGCAAAAACCCCGAAAAATAAGGGATTTTTTGGTCAATTTCGGCGTGGCGTTGCAAAAAGCCTTGATTTTCTTGCGTAAAGTCAGAGTTGAGCCAGACGGGGAAGTTTGGCTCACCGCAAGACCCGCTACTTGGGTAAGCCACTTAAGTAGCAAGTCCACTCCGGCTTTCACAGCGAATGTCGGGCCTAAGTATGGAGGACCCAAGTGAACAAGGCAGAACTGATTGATTTGGTCGCAGAGCGTGCCGAAATCAGCAAGAAAGACGCAACCGCAGCTGTTGACGCAGTTTTCGACTCAGTCAAGAACGCAGTTGCCAAGGGTGACAAGGTTTCGCTCAGCGGCTTTGGCATTTTCGAGAAGTCAGACCGTGCAGCTCGCACTGGCCGCAACCCACAAACTGGCGCACCTGTAAACATTGCAGCAACGTCCGTTCCAAAGTTCCGCGCTGGCGCAGAATTCAAGAAGCACGTTTCAGGTAAATAATTTCGAATTAGACAGTGGTCGGACTCGGTAACTATCGAGTCCGACCACTTCTTATATGTCAGGATTTCTCAATATGAGCAAAATGCCACCGCGAAGCGTCCCAGGGTTTTGGTACAACGTCGTAAAAGGCATTCTCCGACCGCTGTTGATGGCATTCACTAAGCGCGACTGGCGCGGTGGCGAGAACCTGGCCGCTGAAGGCGGGATCATCTTGGCGATGAATCACCTGTCTTGGTTTGATCCCTTTGTGGCTGCCCATTTTGCTAACGACCACGGCAGGCCAGCTCGATTTTTAGCTAAAGCAGAAGTTTTTAAAGCACCGGGTATCGGTCATATGCTTAAGGGCGCCGGTCAAATTCCAGTACAACGCGGAACGTCAGCGGCAGTGGGTTCACTTCATGCCGCAATTGATGCGGTGAACAGCGGTGAATGTTTGCTGATTTATCCCGAAGGCACCCTTACGCGTGATCCGAACTTGTGGCCAATGACCGCCAAGAATGGCGTAGCCAGGATTGCGTTAACCACGGGTGCTCAGGTCATCCCTGCTGCGCAGTGGGGGCCACAAGAAGTTCTTGCGCCTTATTCGAAGTCTCTTAAGTTGTTCCCCCGCAAGACGATGCACGTGTGGGCGCGACCAGCCGTTAACCTAGATGACTTACGGAGTCAACCATTAACTGCAACTGTGCTTCGTGAAGCTACAGCGCGCATTATGGAACAGATTACGGAAATTTTAGGCGAGATACGGGGCGAGCAACCGCCAGCGCAACCACTTGATCGCGACGATGTTCTAGGGACCAAAAAACCGGAAGCGGGGCAATGATGCGAGCTGCGGTGATGGGTGCTGGGTCGTGGGGCACGGTCTTTGCGATGATTTTGGCCGATGCTGGGTGCGACGTCTCGCTGTTAGCCCGTTCCTCTGATGTGGCAGATGAAATCACTACTGCGCATACCAACTCGTCTTACACCGGTGCGATGGCATTACCTGAGTCGATTACAGCATCAACAGATGCACATGAGGTACTCAGCAACTCCGATGTTGTCGTGTTAGCAATTCCAGCTCAAATGCTTCGAGAAAACTTAAGTCAGTGGAATGCGCACATTCCTTCCGAATCCGTTTTGGTATCGCTCATGAAGGGCGTGGAACTTGGAACAACGCAACGCATGAGTCAAGTCATTGCTGAGGTCACCGGTGCAAACTTTGAGCGCATTGCAGTTGTTTCGGGACCGAACTTGGCGCACGAAATTGCGGCTCGCGAACCTGCGGCCACCACAGTTGCTTGCATTGATGACGAATCTGCGCGTCGTATTCAAGATGCGTGTACCACTGACTATTTCCGCCCTTATTACACAACTGATGTCATTGGTGTCGAGATTGCTGGCGCACTAAAGAACGTCATCGCGTTGGCAAACGGTATGGCTGTTGGACTTGGTTATGGCGAGAATTCCCAAGCTGCTCTTATGACGCGTGGATTAGCGGAAATGTCGCGACTTGGTGTGGCGTTGGGCGCTAACCCGTTGACATTCGCTGGCCTAGCAGGAGTCGGCGATTTGATCGCAACGTGCCAGTCACCACTGTCGCGTAATCGCACAATTGGCGAATTACTTGGACAAGGATTATCTCTGGAGCAGGCAGTGCACAAGACAAAGACCACTTCAGAAGGTGTGAAGAGTTGTCAGCCGCTACTTGAGTTGGCGCAAGCGCATGGCGTTGAAATGCCCATTACGGAACAAGTAGTCAATGTGGTTCATCACGGCAAGAGTCCAATTGAAGTGTTGCATGCGTTTATGTCACGTCCAGCGCGCTCTGATGATGGTCACGAAGCCATGGAGCATATGTAATCGTGCGCATGTAGTCGCGCATGCCTCACTTGCAGTTAGCGCAGTAAATCCAGCGCTGTTCGCAGATCAGTCCACAAATCTTCGACATTTTCAATGCCACATGACAAGCGGATCAGGGTCTCTGGAATATCAGGGTTTTCGGATGGCCATCTGCGGCGACGTTCAAGTAATGTTTCGACTCCGCCAAGTGATGTTGCATGTGACATCAACGTCACAGATTCACATACTCGCTGAGCATCATCTGGTCCACCAATGGTTTCGAACGACAATACGGTGCCAGGCCCAGAGGTCTGATCTTTGGCAACAGCAGCATTCTTATGGCCAGGTAGGCCGGGGTAGTGCACAACGCGCACGCTTGGATGTTCTTGCAGGCGCTCTGCCAAAATCTGAGCATTGTGTTCAGCTCTATCGATGCGCACATTGAGTGTGCGAATTCCGCGGATTGCAAGGAACCCGTCGAAGGCACTTGGCACTGCGCCAAGTAACACTCGTCGCATCAAAAATTCTTCAGCGAGTTCGTGATCGGCAGTGACCAGAGCGCCCATGAGTAAATCGGAGTGTCCAGATAATCCTTTGGTCACGCTATGCATCACAACGTGTGCGCCCAACCCAAGTGGCTTTTGACGTGCTGGCGTCATGAATGTGTTGTCCACAACAAGCCGAGCACCAACTTCGTGGCACAACTGCGCCGTTGCGCGAATGTCGCCAATTTCGATCATGGGATTTGTCGGGGACTCAATCCAGACCCAACTCGCGCTCTTGCCATCGCGATTAATCGCTTCCTGCATGGCGTCAATGTCAGTGATGTCGACTAACCGTAATTCGATTCGGCCATCGGCTGCGAGTTCCCGAAGTCGCACCGAGACTCCCGTGTAAGAAAACTTGCTCGCGACAATTACTGACTGTGGTCGAAAGAGGTCAAAGACAGCGTTTGCAGCGGCCATGCCACTGGAGAACGTTACGGCAGTGCCACCTTCGAGTTGTCCGATGAGGTCCTCGAGGGCATGCAGCGTTTCGTTGAATTCACGGTGATAACCGAATGGTCCGCCGGCATGAAGTGTGCTGGAAGCCACGATGGGTTGATTGATAGGTCCATCGGCAACACGTGGCGGCCGACCGCCGTGCACTGCAATCGTGTCATCGTGGGAAAAGTCAATGGGTTCTCGTGAGTCAGGCGCAACCATGAACACAACAGTAGTGCCAAAGGATTTAGCGTTGTGTGGACTAGCGTTGAACCTATGACCCAACGCCTTCGAATTGCTGTGATTTTTGGCGGTCGCAGCAGCGAGCACGAGATTTCGTGTATCTCAGCAGGCAGTGTGTTACGCGCCTTGGATCGAGCTAAGTACGACGTGGTGCCGATTGGAATTACCCGCGAAGGACAGTGGGTTCTCGAGACTGACGATGCTGATCGGTTGAGGGTTATTGATGGTGTCTTCCCACAGGTGGATTCATCTCGACCACCAGTGTTATTCACTGCCGATCCCACCGCAACTGAAGTTGTTGTGCAAACATCGGTGCCATCCGTTCTTGCACAAGTCGATGTGGCTTTCCCAGTACTGCACGGGCCATGGGGTGAAGATGGCACGATTCAAGGACTGCTTGAACTCGCCGGAGTTCCTTATGTTGGCTCTGGCGTTTTCGCATCAGCTGCCGCGATGGATAAAGCGCACATGAAGTCGATGCTGCGAGCCGCAGGTTTAGCTGTCGGGCCGTATGAAGTGATTACTGATTTTCAGTGGACCCATCAGCGTGAGCACGCAATTGACCGTGTGAGTCGCTTAGGACTTCCACTGTTTGTAAAACCAAGTCGTGCGGGATCAAGTGTGGGAATCACGAAGGTGAAAGATTACGCCGACCTAGAGGCTGCCATTGTCCAAGCGCGTGTTCATGATCCCAAGGTGATTATTGAAGCAAGCGTGGAAGGTAATCGTGAAATTGAATGTGGCGTGTTAGGAACTGCCGCTGGTCCGCAAGCAAGTGTTATTGCTGAAATTATTGTGCGTGCGGGTCACGAGTTCTATGACTACGAAGCAAAGTATGTTGATGATTCTGTAGAACTTGTGGTTCCTGCGCAACTGTCAGACACAGTGAGCCAGCGCATTCGTGCGTTAGCCTGCGAAGCTTTCACTGCTCTTGATTGTGAAGGTTTGGCTCGCGTTGACATGTTTATTTCAGGTGACGACATTGTGATTAATGAACTCAACACGATGCCCGGTTTTACACCCATTTCGATGTTTCCTCGGATGTGGAGTGAAACGGGTATGGACTATCCGCAACTTGTTGATGCGTTAGTGCAAGATGCTGTGCGTCGAGGAACTGGATTGCGTTAGTTCGTTTGAGCAACGGCTAATGTCGGCGCAAGTTCAGAAAGCACGTTTATTTCCGGAGCGTAACTCTCAGGTACCGTCACAACAATGGTGACGGAAAGTGAAGTCGACGAGAACTCGTAACCATGAGTGAGTTTTTGGATTACCCAATCAATCCCGTTGACCGTGACGCCATCGGTAGACGGGGGAGCGCTCGTGCGTCCGACACCGCACCTCAGCACGATTGTGGGATCGCCCCACACTGCTGACACTTTCTCAGTATGAGCGCCAGTGGGAGCCACGACTCTTCGACCCTGGTCGAGCATGTGCCCGGGTAACGCGGCCACGATGGATTCGCATTCGGCGCGTTGTTCAGTCGCTACTGTGTAGTGGGGTATTGCAACTGTGCTGGCTGCGCAGCCCGTCAAGGCACCCAGCACGACTAGCGCGCTAACCATGAATGAGATTCTGCGAGTCACATAAGCAATCTACGACAGGACTGAAGGTCGGCGCACTGCGCGATCTGACTGCGTGCTTCGGGTATGCCCAAGCGACTACCGTTATAGGTGTGACGACCGAACAGACAGTGGGAGAAATCGGCGAATTCGCCTTGATTGATGCCATCTCGCAGCGCTTGCGTTCGGCTGATCCAGCTTTAGTCAGCGTAGGAATTGGCGATGACTCTGCGGTTGTTGCCGCACAGGGAAACCAAGTCGTTGCATGTGTCGACATGTTGACTCAAGGCGTACATTTTCGACTCGACTGGTCTTCAGCAAACGATATTGGCCGCAAAGCAGCAGCTCAAAACCTTGCCGACATTTTTGCAATGGGTGCAACACCAACTGCATTACTTGTTGGACTAGCTTTACCGCGAACCACCCCCGTCTCGTGGGTGCTCGAACTTGCTGATGGCCTTAGTCAAGAAGCCGAAAGTGTTGGAGTCACTGTTGTCGGTGGCGATATCGTGCGCGCCGATCACATCATGATCAGTGTCACTGCCTTAGGCCAGCTCGAAGGTCGTTCACCGATTTTGCGCAGCGGCGCTCTCGTGGGCGATGTTGTCGCGGTTGCTGGCCGACTTGGATTTGCTGCTGCGGGACTCTTGATGTTGCAACGCGGCTTTAGATCGCCACGTGCATTGGTCAGTGCGCATCGAGTGCCGACTCCGCCGTACGCACTTGCTCGCGGTGCAGTAGCGGCCCACGCAATGATTGATGTCAGTGATGGATTGATTTCAGACTTAGGGCACATAGCTCGGTCGTCAAATGTTGCTATTGAAATTTCGTCATCGGCTTTTGATGTTCCAGAAGACCTCTCGTCAGCGGCTGCCGCATTTAGTGGTGACGCAATGGAATGGATTTTGACTGGTGGTGAGGACCATGCATTTGTTGCAACATTTGCCGATGGCCTCGCTGTACCATCAGGCTGGACCATTGTTGGAACAGTCACTGACAATGCAGTGGGAGTGTGGGTCGACGGGCAATTGCGCAGCGGCGGCGGTTGGGACCATTTCGGCAACGCCTAGTTCAGGTATGCGCGCGAAAACAAAAAGACCCCGCCGAAGCGAGGTCTTTTTTAAAGCGAAAACTTAAGCGCGGGCAACCTTGCCAGCACGAATGCAAGAGGTGCATACGTTGAGGCGCTTAGGAGTCTTACCAACCAACGCACGCACTGACTGGATGTTTGGATTGAATCGACGATTAGTACGACGATGCGAGTGCGAAATGTTGTGGCCAAAGCCTGGGCCTTTGCCACAGACGTCACATACAGCAGCCACTTTGACTCCTCGGGTTGAAATTGGATTAGCCCCGTAAGAATACCTTTTCTTTGGGCAAAAGTTCAATTTGGGTGATACCCGCCCCAGTCCTGATGCCCGATAGCCTAAACCTGTGCACATTGTGAGCTTGTCGCTTCGAGCCTGCCAAGACCCGATAGCCGTCAATGGGCGCATTATGTGGCGGTTTTGCGCGGGTTTGTCGGGTTACCTGCCATCCGTTCCCGACTTGGCAGTTTCTGCGCCCGGCGCTGGCTCTGGCGCTGGCCAGTCTGTGGGAACGCCAGCGCTCGTCCTGACGTGGCGAAGGTTCGTGAGCCAGACGATGCCTGCCTGGCTCAACTGCGCAGTTGGAGTTGCGTGATGGTTGCGCTCTCAGATTCCTTGACTTCGGTACTCGGTGCGAAAACCTCAGCGACTTTGGAGGCGCAACTCGAGTTACGCACAGTTGAAGACTTAGTGCGCCATTACCCACGTCGCTACGAACGTCGCGGCGCACTGACTGATCTAGGAAGTTTGCAGATTGGCGATCACGTAACTGTGCAGGCAGTCGTAAAAGAATTTCGCACACTGAAGAATCGTTCAAAGCCAGGTACTCGTCAAGAAGTTGTCATTAGTGACGGCACTGGACAGCTGACGTTGATTTTCTTTAATCAGCATTACCGGGAAAAGGATCTTCGAGTCGGACGACGCGGATTGTTCTCGGGACAAATCGGAGTGTTCAACAACAAACGACAGCTTGCACATCCTGATTACGAACTTTTGTTGGAGGATGAAGAAGTATCGGCATCACAATACGTTGATGAATATCTGCCGGTTTATCCAGCGACGAATAAAGTGCAAACCTGGACTATCGCTCGATGTGTCGACATGGTGTTGGGTCAACTCGATGATGTGCGCGATCCGTTGCCAGATTCCATCAAGCAGGAGCGCAACCTCATTGATTTAAAGTCAGCGTTGCTGTGGATTCACAAACCAGCTGATGACGAACATCTTGAGCAAGCACGTGAGCGACTTAAGTGGGACGAAGCTTTAGCTCTACAAATTGTGTTAGCCCAACAGCGCCACGAAGAAGAGTCCTGGCCAGCAGTGCCTCGATTAGAAAAACCTGGTGGCTTGTTAGAGGCATTTGATAATGCGTTGCCGTTCACGTTGACGCACGGGCAAGACGCTGTTGCCGCCGTCATTGCGAATGAACTTGCTGAAGGTCATCCGATGCATCGCCTGCTCCAAGGAGAAGTGGGATCAGGTAAAACTGTTGTCGCCCTGCGCGCGATGCTCACTGTTGTTGATTCTGGGGGACAGGCGGCGCTCTTGGCACCTACTGAAGTGTTAGCGGCCCAGCATTACCGCGCCATCACAACGTTGCTTGGCCCGCTTGCCGAACGAGGGCGATTGGGTTCTCATGATGAAGGCACTGGAGTCACGTTACTTACGGGCTCGCTGAATACCGCCTCACGGCGACAAGCATTGCTTGATATCACATCGGGGCAAGCCGGAATTGTGATTGGAACCCATGCGTTGCTAGAAGATCGGGTTGATTTCTTTGATTTAGGTCTAGTGGTCATTGATGAACAGCATCGTTTTGGTGTGGAGCAGCGGGCAGCACTTGTGGCCAAAGCAGGAACAGACCGCCGCCCGCATGTTCTTGTCATGACGGCAACACCTATTCCTCGTACCGTCGCGATGACTGCGTTTGGGGCGTTAGATATTTCGACGTTGTCAGAATTGCCTGGTGGTCGTTCGCCAATTACCACCCATGTGGTTTACGCCGCTGAAAAGCCAAGCCATGTGCAACGAGCGTGGGAACGTGCAGTCGAGGAAGTGGGTAAGGGCCATCAGGTTTATGTTGTGGTGCCGCGCATTGCGAGCCAGGACGATAAGCCAACAGAACCCGGTCAACGCGCAGCGATTGCATTGGAGGACTTGGCACCTGTGTTAGCCGAGGGTCCGTTGAGTTCTGTGCGCGTGGGAACAATGCATGGTGGCATGGCTGCAATAGATAAAGATGATGTGATGCAACGTTTCTCATCAGGGTCACAAGCAGCGGATGGCATCGACGTACTGGTTTCGACAACTGTGATTGAAGTGGGCGTTGATGTACCGAATGCAACGATGATGATCATTATGGATGCTGATCGTTTTGGAATAAGTCAGTTGCACCAGCTGCGTGGTCGAGTGGGTCGTGGTTCTGCCCCAGGCTTGTGCCTTCTCGTTTCCGAAGCACCGCCGTTTAGTACCTCGCGCGATCGCCTGGAAGCCGTGGCAAGCACGAATGATGGATTTGAGTTAGCGGCTCTTGATCTTGAGCAACGCCGAGAAGGCGATGTGTTAGGTCGAGACCAGTCGGGCGTGCGTTCGAGTTTGAAACTTGTGAGCGTGTTGCGTGATGAAGCGATTCTGGAACAGGCACGCATTGTTGCGACTTCAATCGTTGCTGAAGATCCTGCTCTTACGCAGCATCCTGCACTGGCTGATGCGGTACGCACGTTAGTAGCCACTCGAGCCGATTACGTTAAGAAGTCATGATGCGCATTATTGCTGGACAATTTAAGGGCCGCACTCTTGAAGTGCCACCTTCAGTGACTCGGCCCACATCAAGTCGAGTGCGAGAAGCAATATTCTCGTCAATCCAACACACGCTTGCGGGTTTTGATGATCTAGCAGTACTTGATTTGTTTGCTGGCTCAGGTGCGTTAGGGATTGAGGCATTATCGCGCGGCGCGGACCACGTTGTGTTCATTGAGAATGATCGCACTGCATGTGAAGTTATTTCGAACAACCTTGTGAAGTGTGGCACTCGCGCCATAGTGACTTGCTCTGATGCGTTGATTGTCGTCGGCCAAAACAATCCCCATGGACCTTTCGACGTTGTGTTCGCGGATCCGCCGTATTCCTTGGATGATGAGGCAGTCACGATGCTGTTACATCACCTGATGGAGGGTAAGTGGATGGCAGCTGATGGCCTGTTGGTTGTGGAGCGCGGGACAAAATCAGAATTCGCATGGCCAGTGGAATTTGAAGAAATCACCAAGCGTACATATGGCGATACCGCTATTTGGTACGGTCAGTTATAACGAACACATGGAAGGCTATGCACATGTCCAAGGCAATCTGCCCCGGGTCATTTGATCCTGTGACCAATGGTCATCTCGATGTGTTTACTCGCGCTGCATCTTTGTTTGATGAAGTTACAGTTGCGGTACTCATCAACAGCACGAAAGCTGGACTCTTCAGTGTTGAAGAACGTATTTCCATGATTCAACAGGCAACAAGTCACTTACCGAATGTGACTGTCGGGTCATTCCATGGCTTGCTCGCCGATTATTGCAAGGAACAAGGAGTCACAGCGATTGTAAAAGGGTTACGCGCGGTATCGGATTTTGATTACGAGCTGCAGATGGCCCAGATGAATTCGCAGTTAGGCGTCGAGACCCTGTTCGTTGCGACCAACCCCGAATACTCGTTCCTGTCCTCGAGCATCATCAAGGAGATCGCTAAGTACTCCGGTGATGTCTCGCGTCTAGTCCCGAAAAACGTCGATATTGCCCTCAAGAACCAGTTTTCTGGACGGTAGTCGACCCCAAGCTTGGGCGGATCTGACCCTAGCACCCGATCTACCCGATTTGGGCAAGGCCTAAAACCTGCGCTAATCTAGGCGTTGGTCTTGTGTAGGACCACATGAGCCAGACTTCCAGCGAGGACACGATGCCTTCCCTCGATCCGCGGTCGCCTTTTGTTCTTGATTCTCGAGAACTCGGACGACGCGCAGGTTCGATGAAGACGATGCAGTTCTCGGTGGCAGCCCCGGCTGATTTGGGCTTTGCACTTGTCGCGGTCCCAATCGGATCTGATGTTGAGTTTGATATTCGACTCGAGTCAGTGATGGATGGGGTACTCGTAACAGGAACAGCGCTGGTAACAGTTGCTGGGGAATGTTCGCGGTGCTTGGAACCGTTGGCCTTCGATACTGAGGTCGACATTCAAGAACTGTTCACATACCTCGAGACAGATTCTCGCGGACGTGAGATTCCTGACTCGAACGATGATGACGAAATGCCAAAGCTCGAAGGAGATTATTTTGATCTCGAGCCAACGCTTCGCGACGCAGTAGTACTAGCACTTCCGCTAGTCCCACTGTGCCAACCGGATTGTCTAGGATTGTGCTCCTTATGCGGAGTGAATTTCAATGACGAACCAGACCATGCGCATGAGGTGGTTGATGCCCGATGGGCAGCTCTTGCAGACTTGGCTACGAAGGACAGTAGCGACGAATAGTCGGACACCCGTTCGACATGAGTACAGAAGGATGGCAGACCGTGGCCGTTCCCAAGCGTAAGACTTCTCGTAGCAACACCCGTCACCGTCGTTCGGCATGGAAGGCAACTGCTGCCAACCTTGCTACCTGTGATCGTTGCCGCGCACCCAAGTTGCAGCACACTGCTTGCCCGACCTGTGGCACGTACGACAAGCGCCAGGTTCTTAGCGTCTGATTTTCGTGTCACAGTCGTACGAAGTTCTATTTGAGCGACTGGGTTTGGCGCTCGATGAGTCACTCATCGGACTTGCGCTCACACATAGGTCATACGCCTACGAGTCAGGCGGTTTACCTACCAATGAGCGACTTGAATTCCTTGGCGATTCTGTCTTAGGTATCGCTATTACTGATGAGATTTATCATCGGCATCCTGACTTCACCGAAGGTCAGTTGGCAAAATTGCGTTCCGCTGTTGTGAACGCGCGCGCATTAGCAAGTGTTGCTCGCACTCTGGGCGTTGGCGAATTTATTTTGCTAGGTAAGGGTGAAGAAACCACTGGCGGGCGAGATAAGTCTTCGATTCTGGCGGACACTGTCGAAGCAATCATCGGCGCAATTTATATCAACCATGGCATTGAAGTGGCACGATCTTTTGTCCTGACCCAGTTCGCGGATTTGCTCAATGAGTCTGCGCAGATGGGTGCTGGATTGGATTGGAAGACCTCACTGCAAGAACTCACTGCTGAATTCCAACTTGGCGTTCCTGGGTATGCCGTGACTGAAGATGGCCCAGATCACGCCAAGACTTTTGAGGCGCAGGTTGTTTTAGGTGACCGGTTTTATGGTCATGGAACTGGTTCAAATAAGAAAGAAGCCGAACAGCAGGCTGCAGCAAGTGCCTATGCGCAATTACGTGCTGAACACGACGCTGCTTTCGATGCCCAGAATGAATTGCGAAACGCCACCGATCTTGGTGACGACGTTTCATCGGATTCAGATTAAGTTTCGCGCTGATGCCTGAGCTACCCGAAGTTGAAGTGGTTCGTCGTGGCTTGGATAAATGGGTTTCAGGCCGCACCTTTTCAGGGGTTGAAGTCCTGAACAATCGGGCAGTGCGCAATCACATGGGTGGCAAACGCGATTTCATCTCGCGGCTTTCAGGAGCAACCGTGGTGCGAGTAGAACGTCGCGGAAAATTTATGTGGTTACTTCTTGACGATGACAGCGCCCTTGTCACGCACTTGGGTATGAGTGGTCAAGTGTTGGTGCAACCGCTGGATGCAGAGCGCGAAACACACTTGCGAGTTCGTGCCACCTTCACCGATGGAGGTACTGCGATGCACTTTGTTGACCAGCGCACATTTGGTGGCATGGCTGTCGAGGAACTTATTGATGATGTCAATGGCCAACGCGTTCCTGTCAGTGTTGCTCACATCGCCCTTGACGCGCTGGATCCGCGCTTCAACATTGATGAATTCGTGACCCGGCTGCGGGGTAAAAAGACTCAGGTGAAACGGGCGTTACTTGATCAGAATCTGGTTAGCGGCATAGGAAACATTTATGCTGACGAAGCGTTGTGGCGAAGCAAAATGAATTGGGCAACTCCGACTCAAAAAGTCAGCCGAGCAAAAGCCATCGAATTACTCGGTCATGCCAAGGATGTGATGACACAGGCCCTTGCTGTTGGCGGGACTTCGTTTGATTCTCTGTATGTCAATGTCAATGGTGAAAGCGGCTATTTTTCGCGGGACTTGAATGCATACGGGCGAGAAGGTGAGCCATGCGACCGGTGTGGGGCCATTATCGTGAGGGAAGCATTTGCCAACCGTTCGTCGTTTCGTTGCCCCCGATGCCAACCCAAACCACGTGCCTAACGAAGCATCACATTCCTAGGGCATTGGGGCATTTGGGCCTGCCAAAGATAGACTTTGACCAGCCAATTGCGCTGATGTCAGATTCCCCCTGATAGCCCTGTCCGTATCTATCCGGAAAGTCCCACGTGTACCTCAAGAGCCTGACAATTCGCGGCTTTAAGTCGTTTGCGTCTTCAACGACGCTGAATTTCGAAACAGGTATCACTGCGGTCGTTGGCCCTAACGGTTCAGGTAAATCAAACGTCGTTGATGCCATTGCCTGGGTTATGGGTGAGCAAGGCGCAAAGAGCCTTCGCGGCGGCAAGATGGAAGACGTAATCTTCTCGGGATCTTCAGGTCGGGCACCTTTGGGTCGCGCTGAAGTGTTGCTCACTATTGACAACACTGATGGCGCATTGCCGATCGAATACACCGAAGTCACAATTTCGCGCACTATGTTCCGCAATGGTGGATCTGAATATGCGATTAACGGAACCCAGTCCCGGTTACTCGACATTCAAGAACTTCTTAGCGACTCAGGTATCGGTCGCGAAATGCACGTCATCGTGGGTCAAGGTCAATTGCGCGAAATTTTGTTAGCAACACCTGAAATCCGACGCAGTTTTATTGAAGAAGCTGCCGGAGTTTTGAAGCATCGTAAGCGTAAAGAAAAAGCACTACGCAAGCTCGAAGCGATGGAACTGAACCTGACTCGGGTTGAAGACATCACAAATGAACTTCGTCGCCAGCTCAAGCCGCTAGGTCGACAGGCTGAAGTAGCTCGTCGCGCCAACGTCATTCAGTCTGATGTGCGCGATGCTCGACTTCGTTTGCTTTCCGATGACCTGACACAACTGCGCGATGCTCTTGAAGCGGAAATCGCAGATGAAACGGCATTACGGGAACGCCGCGGCGAAGTTGAAAGTGAACTCACTGGTGCCCGAGCTCGGGAAGCCGTCCTTGAAGCACAAATTGCGGCATCCGCACCAAATGTGGAACGTGCCCAAAATACGTTTTATCAACTTGGTGCGTTACAGGAACGCATGCGTTCAACTCTTGCGTTGGCTCGCGAACGCGTACGCGCTGGTGAAGTCGAAGACGATGAAGAACAACGTGGCCGTGAACCTGAAGAAATCGATAAGGATGCAGCGGCGCTTCGTGCGTCTGAAAATGAATTGGCCCTTGAAGTTGACGCGAATCGCACAGCGCTAACGCAAGCCATCAACGAACGGATTTCTGCAGAGTCTGCGCTAGCCGCTGAAGACGCTCGATTACAGAGTGCGGCTCGTGCTATTGCTGATCGCCGTGAAGGCCTTGCTCGTCTTGCTGGTCAAGTTGCTGCAGCAATGTCGCGCGTGGATGTGCGAGGAACTGAAATCACGAACCTTGAAACTCGGTTGTCCGAGGCTCAGGCTCGCGCGGAAGCAGCAGCTCAGGAATTTAATGCACTAGAGATGCAAGTTGCTGGCTTAGCTGAAGGTGAAGTTGGACTTGATGCGCAGTACGAGGCAGCTCGCGCGGAACTCGATGCGGCGTTGGAAAGCCTCAACAAAGCGCGTCATGAAGAAACTCTTGCCGATCGTGAACGTGTTGGTCTTGCAGCTCGTCTCGATGCACTGGAACAAGGAATGTCTCGTCGCGACGGTGGCGCTGCCGTATTAGCTGCTACCGATTCCATGTCGGGAATTTTGGGATCCGTTGCTGCATTGATGCACATCGAGTCTGGTTGGGAATCTGCGGTGGCCGCAGCGCTTGGCGCAGCTGCTGATGCGATTGCGGTTGCTACCCCAGAGGCGGCTGAGAACGCGGTTCGTATGTTGCGTCGTGACGATGCTGGTCGTGCGGCGTTGGTCGTTGTGGGACAAGACTCCGGTGACCGTAGTTCATGGCCTTCGTTGTCCTATGGTCAGCGTTATGCGATTGATTTGATTTCTTGTGATGATGACTTGCGCATGTCGCTCACCGGTATTTTGGCGCGCGTTGTTGTAGCCGAATCTTTAGAACAAGCACACGATGTTGTTGCTAGTAACTCACTGTTACGAGCAGTCACACGCGATGGCGATGTTTTGGGCTCTGGATTTGTACAAGGTGGCTCAACAGGAACAAACAGTTTGGTTGAACTACAAGCTGCCGTTGATGATGCCCGCAACAAGCTCGAGGCCGCGATACTGCGTGCTGATCGTGCTCGCTTTGCAGTACTGAATGCCACAGAAGTTCACACCCAAGCCGAAGGCAAAGTCACAGTTGCACTGGAACAGTTACATGAGTCCGATGCTGGTATGGCAGCTGTTGCTGAACAACTTGGTGCCTTCCAAGCAGCATTGCGTGCGGCACATGGTGAGTCAGAACGACTTGCCAGTGCGATTGATGCAGCCAGCAAGGCCCGCGAAGATGACTTACGCAGTGTGCGTCAGCTAGAAGAACGTCAGGCAACGGCAGAGTCTGAGTCATCAAGCGACCACGACATCAGCGAAGAGGTGCGCGAGAAGTTATCGACTGTTCTTACTGGCGTTCGTCAGCGCGAACTTGATGCCCGACTCACAGTGCGCACTGGTGAAGAACGCGTGCGTGCCTTGGCTGCTCAAGCTGAGCAACTCGAGCATGCTGCCAACTTGGAACGTACTGCTCGGGCTCGGGCTCTAGAAATTCGCGAGCGTCGCAAGCGTGAAGCGCAAGTAGCTCGCGCTGTTGTACTGGCCGCTGAATCCTCCTTAGATCTTTTAGCGCAGTCTGTTGATTTGGCGCAGTATGAGCGCGAAAAGTCAGTTACTGGTCGCCAAGAACAAGAATCCGAAGTCAAAGTTGTGCGTGACCGAATTCGAACATTAACGAGTGAACTTGAAGTGCTTACTGATTCAGTGCACCGCGATGAAGTAGCGCGAGCGGAACAGCGCCTTCGCATTGAAGCGCTAGAAAACAAAGCGCTAGAAGACTTCGGCGTTGACCCCACAGCATTGCTTGCTGAGTATGGTCCCTCGGTTCTGGTTCCACCATCACCACCAGCACCTGGCGATGACATCAATCCGAACGATCCTGAACCGCAGCCTTATCTTTATGTGCGCACTCAACAGGAATCTCGGCTTGCCGCGGCGGAACGTTCGCTTGCGTTACTTGGAAAAGTAAACCCATTGGCCTTAGAAGAATTTAGTGCACTCGAAGAGCGTCATAAATTCCTCGGTGAGCAACTTGAAGACTTGCGTAAGTCGCGCACTGACTTGATGAGTGTCATTCGCGATGTCGATCAGCGCGTGCAGAGTGTCTTTGCCGAAGCATATGCTGATACTGAACGGGAGTTCAGAGACGTCTTCTCTCGTTTGTTCCCAGGCGGTGAAGCACGCATGATTCTGACTGATCCCAATGATCTGCTGAACTCTGGTGTTGAAATTGAGGCGCGGCCTCCTGGCAAAACGTACAAGCGCTTGTCTTTGCTTTCTGGTGGCGAACAGTCGCTGACTGCTGTTGCCTTCCTTATTGCTCTGTTCAAGGCGCGGCCAAGTCCGTTCTATATCCTCGACGAAGTTGAAGCTGCGTTGGATGACACGAACTTGGGTCGTTTGTTGGAAATTCTTGCAGAGCTTCGTCGCGACTCACAGTTGCTCATCATTACTCACCAAAAACGCACGATGGAAATCGCTGATGCACTGTATGGCGTTTCTATGCGTGGCGACGGTGTTACCCAGGTCATCAGTCAACGCATCACTCGTGAGGATCATCAGACACCTGAAGAAGCCGCCGATGCAGACATGGCAACGAATAACGCCTAATGTGGCACAAGTCCTCGCCGTCGAATTCGGATCAGCCTGAGTCAATCGAGAGCCGAGCAAGTCGCTTACGAGGTCGTTTCGGTAAATCACAGTCGTCCATCAGCGAGGCATTACGCCGAGTCTTTAGTCGTGACGATGATGAAACCTGGCAGGAACTGGAAGACACTCTGATCATGGCCGACATTGGCTCTGCTACTGCGCACGAAGTTGTCACTGGCATTCGAAATGAGGTGCGTCGGTCAGGAGCGGGAGCCGATGTGAAATCGATAGCGCACAAGCATTTGGTCGCACTCGTTGATGGTGGGTTTGATCGCACATTGATTATGCAACGCCATGATGATCGTCCTGCTGTTGTGCTCACTGTTGGTGTGAACGGTACTGGCAAAACCACGACGACTGGAAAACTCGCTCGGCTGTTAACTGCCCAGGATAAAGATGTCCTTCTTGGCGCGGCCGATACATTTCGAGCAGCAGCCGCTGAGCAACTCACCACCTGGGGTGAACGTGTGGGAGTACCTGTAGTGCGCGCAGCCGAAGGTAGCGATCCAGCGGCTGTGGCTTTTGAAGCAGTGCAAGCTGGTGTTGATCAAGAGGTTGACGTTGTCCTGATTGATACTGCTGGTCGGTTGCACACTAAGCAAGGGTTAATGGACGAATTGGGCAAAGTCCATCGGGTTGCGAGTCGATTTGGACCAGTTGACGAAGTGTTACTGGTTATTGATGCCACAACAGGACAAAACGGATTAACGCAAGCACGGGTTTTCAGCGAAGTTGTTCCCGTTACCGGAATCGTTCTGACCAAACTTGATGGCACGGCAAAAGGCGGAATCGTTGTGGCTGTCCAGCAGGAACTTGGTGTTCCGGTCAAGCTTGTCGGACTCGGTGAAGGCGCGGATGATTTGGCCATATTTAGTCCGCATGATTTTGTTGCGGGATTACTCGGCGACTAAGTCACGTTCATCCACGCATTCGTTTTCAAACGGCAGTGACTCAATCGCGTGTAGGTGACTTTAGTTCATTTACTAACCAACAATTGCAGCCGTGACGATGCCGTTGTCGATTTCCAGTGTGATGCGGTCCGTGCGATAGTCCAATGTCAGCGCAAAGTTTTCTTTGTCGCGACGTCCAATGCGAGACGAGCCGCCGATTGCGCTAATTGCAGCAGTGGCTTCTTTTTCTTTCATTCCAATAACATGCGTAGCCATATCAGTGATGGCTGGGCTAATGTCCATAGCCGGCGCGCTTCCTAGGCCGCCTTTACCAGCTGCAGCTGTCACCGTCACATGAAGTACGTGTGTGGCGCCTGACGGATCCTTGAGCGTGACATCCGTTTCACCTTCGTGGTTGGGAGTGAGCCCAGGATTTGCGATGTAGCCATCTTTGTCGCCACCTGGCATGAAGATGATCGGACCATTCTCATCGTAGGTAGCAGTCCACTTTGCAGGCTCGTCGACTGTTAAGACAATGCTGTTGTCTAGTGCAACGCTCACATCTGTGGCGGTCATCGGGTCAATCATGACTGGTGCAATCACTTGGCTTCCCCCTGGCGCAGATGTGGCTGGCGCGGTCGACTCGTTAATGGTGACCGATGCGTTGGGGGTAGATGTGCTGCAACCTGCAACCAACAGTGCGGACATGACTAAGACTGATGTGAGCTTCATATTCTGATTATGTCTTGTGCGGGCCAATTCCTTCACATGAGTAGTGTGCTCAACCCGGACCAGGGGACCCCGACATGCAGCAAAAGTAGGTTTTAGTTGTCCCAATCGGTGCCCGATGACATCAATGAGTAGGTCTGGTCTCGCGCATTCCAAGGCCCATGACAAACGACCTAGTCGCCAATAAGGTGGAGAACATGCCTCACGTGACCACTTTTCTCGGTGCCTTCAGCGCCTGGGCAATCATGGCCGTGGCGATGATGGGCCCGATTGCTGTGGTGTTATCGTGGCGCCGCAATCGATCAATCACACATGTGGGTTTAGCACTTGCGGGATTCATTGCTGTGTGGGTTGTCGTGGGTATTCCCGTCGCGGCGCTTGTCGTTCAATTCCCTGTTGCACAGAGCGCAGCTCTCACAGCCGCAATCATTGCGATCGCAGCGGCTTATCAGTTTTCGCAGTTACATCACCATGCCCTTGAAGCCTGCATGACTGTGCGTGATGATTCCAGGTTACGTTACGGGTTTAATGTTGGGAAAAATTGCGTGGTGGCATGTGGGCCACTTATGGTCGTCGCATTTTGGATTATGCCAAGTTCTATTGCCCCGATGATTGGGCTTGCTGTCGTTATGGCTGTGGAATTTCTCAGCACACATCGCATTGTGTTATCTCGCGTCGTGGGATTAGCAGGCGCAGTGCTTGCCGCGGGCGTTTTACTTTTGCCGGGCGCAGCGCCGGAAGGCCCGATAAACGTCCACGTTCATCACTGACTCTCACTCTGGTCGAAGATCTAGGTCCTCACCCGATGCGACATCGCCACATTCAATAACCAAAATTTCTTCGTGCACCGATTTTAAATAGTCTCGTGCACCCACATCGTCATGTGCAGACAGTGCAACGCGATTCCAATGTTCGCGGGCAAACTTCACAGGATGTCCTCGTTCTCCGCCAAATGCTGCTTGCGCGATGGCAGCGTCACTTGAAACGATTCGCTCAATGGCGGCCGCAGTCATTCCTGGCAAATCAACTAGTGTTACCACGACCGAATCAGCTGCAGAGTGTTCGGACAAATATTCAAGTCCGATTTTCAACGAGGAACCCATCCCAGTAATCCAGTCGCCGTTTGTGATCACTGTGGCAGCTGCAATGTCATCGATCCAAGCGCCCAGTACAACGTATACATCGCTGCAACCGGCTTCGTGCAAAATTCTTACTGCGCGATCAACAAGGCGTTCACCGTCATACAGGTATGGAGCTTTTGGTCCGCCGAATCGCTTGCCTTCGCCGGCTGCAAGTACCAGACCTGCAACACTCATCGAGGTGCGCCAGGATGAATTGCGCCTTGAGTGGTGAATAGATTTTTGCCTGAGCCACCCCAATGGGACGAAACAATTTCAGCCGCGATAGAGATTGCAGTTTCTTCTGGTGTGCGCGCACCTAGGTCTAATCCAATGGGTGACTTGATGCGTTCCAAGTCGCTTTCGGAGACTCCAGCTTCTCGCAATCGTTCTATGCGGTCTTCGTGAGTGCGACGTGATCCCATAGCGCCGATGTAGGCAGCTGGTGTCTTCAGTGCCTCAATCAACACGGGCACATCAAATTTAGGATCGTGGGTGAGCACACACATCACGGTGCGGGAATCCACTTGTTGGGTAGCAAGCCAGCGGTGTGGCCAGTCGATGATGACTTCATCGGCATCGGGGAAGCGTTTGCGCGTTGCGAAGATTTCGCGGGCATCGCATACCGTCACGTGGAAACCGAGAAACTTTCCGACTCGGGCAACTGCTGCGGCGAAATCGATGGCACCGAAAACAAACATGCGAGGCTTGGGCGCAAAAGATGAGACAAAGATTTCTAGTTCATCGCCGCGACGTTCACCGTCGGTGCCGTAGTGCAAAAATCCTGTTGTGCCTGATTCGAGTAATCCGAGAACATCGTCGCCAACGGCGTCGTTGAGTCTCTGGCTTCCAAGGTCTCCGGCGCGATGATCGGGCCACACAACAAGGTGGCGTCCCACGTGATCGGGACCTTTTACAACAGTGGCCACAGCAACAGGTTGATCAGCGCGCACACTGGCAACTAACTCAGGAAGTTCTGGCCAAGTGGCAGGCGTTACTTGCTCGACGTAAACCTCGAGGATTCCGCCGCATGTCAGTCCGACTGCGAAGGCATCATCATCACTGATTCCGTAAGTTTCGAATCGGGCTTGGCCATCAATGATCACCTGTCCACCAAGTTCGTAGACTGCGCCTTCAACACATCCGCCACTAATCGATCCGACAGCTTCGCCAGAGTGAGTCACCAGCATCGATGCGCCAGCTGGTCGTGGTGCTGATCTCCAGGTGCGAACGACTGTTGCAAGCGCTGAAGGCTCGCCTGATTCATAGGCAACGACAAGTTCGTCGAGAACTTCTTTCACTGCATGGCACCTTTGGTTGTGATACGTAGTGCGTTAAGCCTACGGCCTTAAGGCAAGGGCAGCCATGCCACGTGAGCGCCTGCTGAAACGCCACCTGCTGGCACAATTGCGTAGCCGTCTGCTTGCACAAAGCCCCGCAGCATGGATGAATCGACGTGTTCAACAGGCTCCACGCCCGTACTGGTCTGGTGACAGAGGACGAACTTGACCTCGCGTGCCGGTGCTTTAGTTGCTGAAGTGATGATGCGTTCAGACAACTGCGGCAGTGGTTGCCCGTAACTGCCATGTATAAACGCATCGGCAAGCGACAGTAACCCGATGACTGCTGACTGGGGATTACCCGGAAGTCCTATCAGGTGCCGCTGCGGAAGTGCTGCAAAAAGTTGGTGATAGCCAGGTCGAACTAATACTGCGTCTATGAGAAGTTCGCCGTCACAATCGATGATGGCTTGATGGAGATGATCAACTGGTCCGGCTGCAGTTCCACCCGTAGTGATGATCAGGTCGGCGCGCGACTGCGAAATTGCTGTGACGTGTGCTTCGAGTGTGTCTTGCACACGCGTCACATTCAGTACACGTGCGCCCAGAGTATTAATCCAATGAGGTAGTTGTGGTCCGAGCGAATCACGCACCTTGCCGTCGCGAGATGGACCGTCGTCAAGTAATTCATCGCCGAAAATTAATATGTCGACAGTCACTTGCTCACACACTGTGACAGTGTCATGACCAGCACCGGCAATCACTCCAATGAGAGCAGGAGTCAGTCGAGTGCCACGCGTGATGAGTACTTCACCGATGCGGGCTTCGTAGCCTGCGGGTCGAATGTCGTGACCGCTAGGTAGTGCGCCGTTGTCATCAAGCAAATCGGCTGCGCCAAACGTTGCAGATACTCGCTCATCGTCTTGAATACTCTCTTCGTCTTTCAGGCAAGCAGTCGTTCCAGTGGGAAGCGCGGCGCCTGTAGCGATGTGAATACATTCGCCAGCATGCAATGGTGCGCTCGAGATCATGCCAGCACGACTATCGCCAACAATCAGCCATGGTCCTGAGCCAGACACGGCCCAGCCATCGATTCGGGAGGCGTGAAAGGGCGGCAGATCAGCGAGGGCTGCAATGTCTTTGGCCAGTACTCGGCCACAGGCATCATGCAGCGAAATGTCGTGAGTTGGCTTAATCGGAGCGCTCTGTAAGGCAACATCACGTGCTTCATGCCATTGCGCCTCAAACAGTGGTTCACCCATGCACCTATTGTCCTGCAGATTACGCACACAGCGCACATTTCCTGTGCCACTCATGGGTAGTCACAGCGGGTAATGACCTAGATAATGAACAGGTGAGCACTGTGGCGCATGTATCTGTGACGACTGAACCAATTTCGGTCACGTCCTTAGAGCACCACGTCACCACACTCCATGCTGGGGCAGTGGTCTCATTCAGCGGAGATGTTCGCGATAACGATCATGGCCGCCAAGTGTTGTCGCTTGAGTATGAAGCGCATCCCAGCGCACAGTCCATTTTAGATCGCGTTGTTGCCGATGTGGCCACACGATTTGAAGTCGCGGCTGTTGCCGTTTCTCATCGCCATGGACCTATAGCAATTGGCGAGGCCGCTTTGGTGGTCTGTGTCTCGGCTCGACATCGTGGCCCAGCGTTTGATGCCTGTCGCGCATTAGTGGATGAAGTCAAAGCTCAAATCCCAATTTGGAAGCACCAAGTTTTCGCCGACGGTACGGACGAATGGGTGAACTGCGCATGACACAACTCATCGATACATTTGGGCGAGTGCACCGCGATATTCGGGTGTCACTGACTGACCGTTGTAATCTCCGGTGCACCTATTGCATGCCTCATGACTTTGCCGCATGGATGCCATCGGATGAGTTACTCACAACCGATGAACTAATGCGCATTTTGAGCATCGGTATCGAGCTTGGAATTGACGAAGTGCGCCTGACAGGTGGCGAGCCATTATTACGTCCAGATATCGTTGACATCGTTGCGCGCATAAATGCTTTGCCTAATCCGCCAAAGTTGTCTCTGACCACAAATGGTTTGCGTCTTGCTGATTTAGCTGCGCCACTCAAAGACGCTGGCCTTGAGCGAGTCAATGTCAGCCTGGATACTTTGTCGCCGCAGCGTTTTAAAGAGATGACTTTCCGCGATCGCTTTGATGACGTACTTAAAGGATTAAAAGCTGCGCGCGATGCGGACCTGACTCCAATCAAAATTAATACAGTATTAATGCCGGGCGTGAACGACGATGAAGCGGTAGCGCTGGTCAAGTGGTCACTTGATGAAGGATTCCGATTGCGCTTCATTGAACAAATGCCTCTTGATGCCGGTGGCATTTGGGATCGCACAACAATGGTGACAGCCGATGATATTTTCCATTCGCTTAATCCAGTCTTCTCGCTTTCCCCAGTTCCTACTCGTGGCTCGGCTCCTGCCGAGGAGTTCTATATCAATGGTGGACCTGAAACGGTCGGCATCATCGCAAGTGTGACGCGTCCATTTTGTGGAGCATGCGATCGTCTGCGTTTAACCGCCGATGGCCAATTGCGCTCGTGCTTGTTTGCGACCAAGGAAATGGATTTGCGCGGAGTCCTTCGTGACGAATCGATGAGTGAAGAACACAAGACTTCAGAAATTGAAATGCGTTTCGGTAAGACAGTGTTGAGTAAATTGCCAGGACACGGAATCAACGACCCATCATTCATTCAGCCAGATCGTCCCATGTCGGCAATCGGCGGGTAACGCGTGGCGGTCACCGTTCGCTTGTTTGCAGCCGCACGTTCTGCTGCGGGTGTTCGCGAAGTTCAACTCGACGGCGCAACAGTGCGCGACGTGCTTGATGCGTTAATTCAGAGCGCACCTGCTATTGCTCGGGTTTTGCCGCAGTGCAGTTACTTACTTAATGAAGTCGCATGCCGTGACCAGGCAACACGTGTGGCTGACGGCGACGTATTGGATGTATTGCCACCGTTTGCTGGTGGGGCGCACTAGGCTGCAACTCCAGCAGAACTGAGTCAATCTCGACTGAAATATCCGATAAATCGGCTAAAAAACTCGAAAGACTCCGCACCTGCGGTCTATAATGTCGAATTATGCCGAATTATAGGTTTTCCGAGGCCGCCGAACTACTCGCTGTCAGTGATGACACAATCCGTCGCTGGGTTGATACTGGCAAGCTCGAAAGTTCTACTGATGCATCCGGGCGCCACATCATTGATGGCGGGCACCTGGCGCAGTTCGCAGTAGCTCAAGCAAAGTCACTGAGTGATGAGCGCGGTAGCCACGTGAGCGCGCGAAATCGTTTCGTCGGCATTGTGACCAAAATTCAAATTGAAGGACTTGTTGCCCAAGTCGAAATCCAATCTGGTCCACACCACATGGTGAGTCTGATCACTGCAGATGGTGCGCGGGCATTGAATCTTGAAGTAGGTTCGCGGGCCATCGCAACGATGAAAGCAACCAACGTAGGTATAGAAACGGACGAGTCATGAAGAAACCTGCTGCTATCGTTCTAGCGATTGTGTTAGCACTCAGTGCGATTATTTTTACCCAGCACAATAAGTCAGCAACACCGTCAGTGCAGGTGACGCTTCCCGCCTCTGATTACACAGTTAATGTGTTCGCTGCATCAAGCATGACCGGAAGCCTGACTGAATTAGCGAAATCTTTTGAAGCGAGCCACGCAGGTGTGCATATTGTGTTGAGCTTCGGTGCTTCGTCAACATTCGCGCAACAAATTAGCAATGGTGCACCTGCACAAATATTTGCATCGGCATCAGTCAAAGCAATGACTGATGCCGGCACTCGCATGGTGCACGTTCAATCGTTTATGTCGAACCGTGTTGTGGTAGCAAAACCAATTTCGAAATATGTCGATATCAAAACTGCAGCGCAGATTTTGAATGATCCAAAAATCACCTGGATTCAATGTGCGCATGAAGTGCCTTGTGGCGCAGCAGCGGACAAAGCACTCAAAGCAGATGGCGTGACGACGACACCGAAATCACTTGAACCTGATGTAAAAAGTGTTCTTGCAAAATTACTCGCCGGTGAAGTGGATGCCGCAATTGTGTATCACACTGATGTAGTCGCTCATCAAGAACTGTCTGAAATTTTGTTTGCTGATCCTGCAACGGCTACAACTGTGTATCAGATCGGTGAAGTCGAAGGTACTGACCCGGAAGCCGCTGAATTTATTGCCTACTTGCTTGGTCCAGATGGTCAAGCGGTTTTTTCTGCCGCGGGCTTTGATTTAACAGTTCCGCAGTAAGTGACAAGCGCATGAGCGGTGCACAAAGTGAGTAGTCACAGATGACAGCAATTCGTCGACAATCAGTGAGCCGTGGAGTAGTTGCCTGCGCCGTGCTCGCCAGCGCAGTCTTGTTGCTGCCGATTCTGGGATTGCTGTGGCGGGTTCCATGGTCTGGGTTGCTTGAGCAACTCACCACAGCTGATAGCAAGAAAGCATTAGTTCTTTCGCTTGAAACATCTGTCGTCGCTGCGTTTCTGGCTGTTGTGCTTGGTGTTCCTTTGGCGTGGATGCTTGCTCGAGGAAACCAACGGGTCGCTGGACTGCTTCGGCCATGGGTGACTTCGCCGTTAGTCCTGCCTCCCACAGTTGCTGGCCTTGCGCTACTTGTCCTCATGGGTCGCAATGGCATTCTGGGACGTTCGCTCTATGAACTCACCGGTTGGGCGATGCCGTTCACCACGATCGCTGTGGTGGTTGCCGGGCTATTCGTCGGAATGCCGTTCGTCGTTCTGGTTGTCGAGGCAGCATTTCGTCAGTTACCCATCGACATTGAAGAAGCTGCAGTAACTGATGGCGCAAATGCCAGCGACATTTTCTGGCGCATTGCACTTCCACAAACCAGAAATGCGGTTGTCACTGGCGCCACCTTGGCTTGGGCCCGTGCCTTAGGGGAGTTCGGCGCCACACTTACTTTTGCCGGATCACTTCCCGGAGTCACGCGCACACTTCCGATGCAGGTCTATGTGGCCTTGGAGTCCGACCTCCCTAATGCGTATGCCTTAAGCGCTGTACTCATTGCGATCTCACTGGCCGTGCTCTACTTACTTCGGTCGTCGCTGCTTTCGATTTGGAGCAGCAGGTAGCGAGTGAACACAGGGGTATAGCGGGCACTTGTTCTTGGTTTAAGGCATTTTTCGGAGTCGCTATCGCCATGAAATAGGCGCATAATTACCACTAGGAGGCACAGATGCCAAAGGTTGTGAATGAACGTCTAGCGAGTCTCAATGCTTCTCGCACGCCGTATGTTCATGCCCGCGTGGTGCTTGCTGAAAAGCCGACCTCGGCAAAGCCCGGCGATGAGGCCTTAATCATGGCCGATGGATCCATTGAAGGTTTCGTTGGTGGTTCGTGTGCTGAATCAACCGTGCGCCAGCAAAGTTTAGAAGTGCTCGGCGCGGGAGAAGCGATGTTGTTGCGCATCTCGCCGATGCCAGAACCTGCACAATCTGGAAAAAAGACAGTTCACAACGCGTGCCTATCCGGCGGCACATTAGAAATTTTCTTGGAGCCTATTTTGCCTTCGCCACTTATTACCATTTTCGGTGACAGCCCGATTTCAGGATCGTTGATGAAGATCGCTCCTGCAGCGGGTTTTGAATTACGTGAATGGTCACCAGAAGTTGATATCAATGGAGCCACTGCCGTCGTTGTTGCATCCCATGGTCGCGACGATGAAGGCATGTTACTCGAAGCTGCTGTGCGTGCTGGCGTTCCGTATGTGGGCTTAGTCGCAAGTCACAAGCGTGGCACTGCCGTGATTGAGATGCTCGACCTCACACATGATCAAAAGGCTTTGATTCATTCACCTGCTGGTCTTGATCTTGGTGCTCGCACACCAGATGGTGTCGCGATTTCGATTCTTGCGCACATCGTGCAAACGATGAGTAACGCAACAAAGCCCGAAACGCCAATGGTCGCATTCGAAACGTCAATTGACCCTGTGTGTGGCATGAGCGTTGCAATGATTCCAGAATCTATTCATGCTGACTTTGCTGGTGTCACTGTGTGGTTCTGTGCATCGGGATGCTTGAAGGCATACAGCGCTAATCCGGGTGCCTTCGTTTCCGCTTAGCAATCAATCGCTCATTTCGTGAGGTCTCAGAACTGGACCCAGGTTCACTGTGAAGGTGCAATCGATCCCGAGAATTCGCATACTTGCTAGAATTCGCCCTGCCGTAGAATAAGCACACTATGTTTTCGTCACTCTCAGATCGGCTCGCGGCAACGTTTAAACAGTTGCGCGGTAAGGGTCGTTTAACAGAACAAGACATTGAAGACACCGTCCGTGAAATTCGCATCGCGCTCCTTGATGCTGACGTTGCACTCCCTGTGGTTCGCGAGTTTTGTGCTCGAGTCAAAGAACGCTCGCTTGGCGCTGAAGTATCGGCGGCGCTTAATCCAGCTCAACAAATCGTCAAGATTGTTAATGAAGAACTAATCACGATTCTTGGTGGTGCCACCCGTCGCATTCGGCTAGCGAAAAAACCACCGACCGTGATTTTGCTTGCGGGTCTTCAAGGTGCAGGTAAAACCACGCTTGCTGGAAAGCTTGCTGCTCATTTGCGCACTCAAGGTCATCAACCGATGTTGGTCGCAGCGGACTTACAGCGCCCTAACGCTGTAGACCAACTAAAAATCGTTGGCCAAAATGCCAATACTGTTGTCTTTGCTCCAGAACCTGGCAATGGGGTAGGTGATCCAGTCAAGGTCACCAAGGCTGCGATTAAGTTTGCCCAAGACAAAATGCACGACGTTGTCATCATCGACACCGCTGGCCGCCTTGCTATTGACGCCGATTTGATGAAACAACTTAAGAAAGTGCACGACGAAGCAAACCCGGATGAAATTTTGTTAGTCATTGATGCAATGACTGGTCAGGATGCTGTTAACACGGCAACCACGTTCAATGAAGAAATTGGTATCGATGCAATAGTTCTGACCAAACTTGATGGTGATGCTCGCGGTGGTGCGGCATTGTCCGTTGCCACTGTGACGGGCAAACCAATTATGTTTGCCTCCACTGGTGAGAAGTTAACTGACTTTGAAATTTTCCATCCCGATCGAATGGCTTCGCGCATTCTGGACATGGGCGATGTGCTTTCGCTGATCGAGCAAGCTGAACAAACTTTTGACAAAGACCAGACTGAAAAACTCGCAGCCAAAGTACAAAGTGGGCAAGACTTTACGCTGACCGACTTCATGGAGCAGATGAAACAGCTGCGCAAAATGGGTTCGATGAGCAAAGTGCTCGGCATGCTTCCTGGTATGGGCGACATGAAGAAGCAGATTGAAAATATTGATGAACGCGAAATCGATCGAGTCGAAGCCATCATCTCGTCAATGACACCGGGCGAGCGCGAAGATCCCAAAGTGCTCAACGGCTCGCGTCGTGCTCGAATCGCTCGGGGCTCGGGTACGCAAGTTAGTGACGTGAACGGCTTAGTCGACCGCTTTACGCAAGCTCAAAAGATGATGCGACAAATGGCTAAAGGTGGCAGTGTTCCAGGAATGCCGGCCATGCCAGCGATGCAAGGTATGCGCGTTGCTGCTCCTGCCAAGAAGGCCAAAGCGGGTAAAGGCGCTCAGAAGTCTGGAAATCCTGCAAAGCGAGCAGCTCAAGCAGCCGGAATTGATGCCGAGCCCACAACGCCGCCTGCTGACTCCTTAACGAAATTGCCCGATGCATTTAAAGGGTTCTTGAGCTAGTTGCCCATGTGGGCGCATCGCCCGGGCGCCGCATTTGCCCACAACGCTGGAGGCAATAGCGTTCACGAGTGTCTCCACAGGGTCTCAATTTCCCGAATGTGGGCATTTCTGGCATTATTTACACAGTAATCCCGATAGTCGAGCCGGCCCTCTAACCGCAGAACTATCGGATTCATCGAGGTAAATCATCCGCGACCCCACTCGCACATGATGTGAGCCTCACCCCTAAAACAGGAGAAATTCAACTCGTGGCTGTAAAGATCAAGCTCAAGCGTCTCGGAAGCATTCGCAACCCGCAATACCGCGTAGTCATTGCGGATGCTCGTACCGCACGCGATGGTCGTGCAATCGAAGAAATCGGTTTGTACCATCCCAAGGAAGAGCCAAGCCTTATCAAGATTAATTCTGAGCGTGCTCAGTACTGGTTGAGCGTTGGCGCTCAGCCAACAGAACCAGTCATGGTTTTGCTGAAGATCACCGGTGACTGGCAGAAGTTCAAAGGACTCCCAGGCGCAGAAGGCACACTTCGTGTCAAGGCGGTCAAGGAAGATAAGAATACTAAGTTTGCTGCGACAGTTCTTGCTGTTGCTAATGAGCCACGCACGCCAACGATTCGCCCTAAGAAGGAAGAACCTAAGGTCGAGGCAGTTGTCGAGGACATCGTTGAAGCACCAGTTGCGGATGACGTTGCAGTTGTAGAAGCAGAAGCGCCAGTTGTAGAAACTGAAGCAGTAGCCGAAGTAGAAGTTGTTGAAGTAGCCGCTGAAGAAGTTGCTGAAGTGGCAACTGAAGAAGCAGCAGCAGAAGCAACCGAAGAGGCTTAAGCATGATTGACGAGACGTTAGAGCATCTCGTTCGTGGAATCGTTGACCATCCAGATGATGTCGTGGTGAAGCAAAATAATCGCCGCGGTGTCACATTGGAAGTCAAAGTGAATCCCGAAGATATGGGTCGCGTTATCGGTAAGGCAGGACGCACTGCGTCAGCGTTGCGGACAGTCCTGAATGCTCTGTCCGATAAGGGCAACGTACGTATCGACATTCTCGACGTCGACGAGCGCTAATTCATGTTGCTCGTTGTCGGGCGAATCGGACGGGCTCACGGAGTTCGTGGGGATCTTTTCGTAGAACCGTTTACCGATTCACCTGATGAACGTTTTGCAGCCGGCCAGACATTAATGATGTCGAATGACCAGTCGTTAACTGTTGCTACTTCTAAGTGGCACAGTGGGCGGCTGGTCGTTCATTTTGTGGGCGTTGATGATCGCACTGCAGCTGAGGGACTTAAAGGAACTGAGCTCACGATGGATGTTGATCCGCAAGAGCAGCCCCAGGATCCCGATGAGTATTACGACCACCAACTTGTCGGACTGAAAGTGATTTTGACTAACGGTGATGTCATTGGCGTAGTGAGCGAAATGGTTCATTTGCCTTCTCAGGACTTAGTGATTGTGAAGCGTGATGGTTTACCTGAAGCAATGATCCCGTTTGTTAACGAAATGGTGCCCACAGTCGATATTGTGGCCGGCACGATGACGATTACTCCGCCACCTGGGTTACTTAATGAAGCTGAGGCGATTGTGCTTCGAGATAGTGACGGCGACGATGCTTAGGTTCGATATCGTCACAGTGTTTCCGGAATACCTTGCACCTTTGAGGTTGTCGCTTCTTGGTAAGGCAATTGACGATGGCGTGTTGTCCGTTGATGTTCACGATCTGCGCGAAAAAACCCATGACAGGCATAACACTGTCGATGATGCTCCGTATGGCGGTGGACCAGGCATGGTCATGAAGCCAGAGCCGTGGGGCGAGATGCTCGATGACTTGGTGTCGTCAGAAACCGTGCTTGTCATACCAACTCCATCAGGAAAACCGTTCACCCAAAAGATTGCGCATGACCTTGCCCAGGCATCGCACATCGTGTTTGCATGTGGCCGATACGAAGGCATCGATTCTCGGGTTGCGGCTCATTACGCAACTCGCATTCAGGTGCTAGAGCTGTCACTTGGCGACTATGTGCTTGCCGGTGGCGAAGTAGCGGTCATGGTGATGATTGAAGCTGTCGCTCGACTCATTCCTGGTGTGCTGGGAAATAGCCAGAGCGTTGTTGACGATTCATTTGCTCCTGGTCAGATGGAGAACCTGCTCGAAGGCCCAGTGTTTACTCGGCCACCAGTGTGGCGTGACCTTGATGTGCCAGCGATTTTGACGTCAGGTGATCACGCAAAGATTGCCGCCTGGCGCCACGACCAGGCTGTGGCTCGAACTCAGGAAAACCGCCCAGACCTGTTGGGTTAGACCACCCAGACTCCACCAATTTGGCTCGGTTCAGGCGTTCGTGACACAATGAGACCCGTTGCGCTTGGTTCATCTGCCACAGAGGAAAGACCTAAACGGCGACAACACTCAAACGGCAAGACCCTTTATCGAGGCCTTCGATCTGTGGCGCAAAGTCTCTTGGAGTAATAATGCATTTCCTCGACGATGTGGATTCCGCATCTCTTCGTACTGACATCCCGAACTTCCGTCCTGGCGACAACGTCAAGGTACACGTTCGCGTTATTGAAGGTACCCGTTCCCGTATTCAGATCTTCCAAGGCGTCGTTATCCGTCGTCAAAATGGTGGAGTTCGCGAAACATTCACCGTGCGTAAAGTCAGTTTCGGAACTGGTGTCGAACGTACCTTCCCAATCCACTCACCAATCGTGGAGCAAATTGAACTGGTCAGCCGTGGCGATGTTCGTCGTGCCAAGTTGTACTACTTACGTGAGCTTCGTGGCAAGAAAGCCAAGATTCGCGAGAAGCGCGACAACATCTAGTCGATAGTGACTTTTTTGAGTGGGATCCTTCGGGGTCCCACTCTTTTTTGCGTGGCGGTGACAGGTGACACCCGCAGGTCATAGAGAATGGAAAGGCACTGCTGAAGCGCAGTGACCGTAGGGAGCAATTGATTTCGCATGAGTGATAAGAAGCCAAGTTTGATTCGTGAGTTCGTCACGGTCGTGGGTACAGCACTCGTGTTGTCAGTATTAGTGCGCACGTTTTTGATCCAAGCGTTTTATGTTCCCAGTGAATCTATGCAGAACACGTTGTTAAAAAACGACCGGATTATTGTGTCGAAAATTTCCAGCAAAATTACTGGCATTCATCGTGGCAACGTCGTGGTGTTTCATGATCCGGGCCAATGGCTTGGTGATGGGTTTCCAAATCCATACGACACTCCACTTGGACGTGTGTTGCAATTCGTAGGGATCGTTCCATCAAACTCCGGAAATGATTTGGTAAAGCGCGTCATTGGTGTTGGTGGCGACAAGATTAAGTGTTGTGATGTGCAAGGTCGCATTGAAGTCAACGGTGTTGGTGCTACTGAGCCCTATATCAAACCTGGAAGCCCCACGGATCAAGTAACTTTTGAGGTACTCGTACCCGAAGGTTCGGTATTTGTCATGGGTGATAATCGTGGAAATTCTGAAGATTCACGGTTTCATCTGGAATTAAATAACGGCATGGTTCCGTTGAAGGATGTTGTCGGTCGCGTATCTGTCAAAGTATGGCCGTTGAGCCGTATGGGTGGCATCGAAAAATAGTGCAGTTGTTCGTCACATGATGTCGCCAACTCTGGAACTCGAGAACGAACTTTTTACACAAGGCCACGCTGTTGTCGCAGGCGTTGATGAAGTCGGACGCGGTGCATTAGCTGGCCCAGTTACTGTGGGAATCGCTATCATCACTCAACCCGTTTCTCCGATTCCTGCAGGCTTACGCGATAGCAAAGACATGACACGCCTAGCTCGCGAGAACATCATCGCTGCAGTTCACGCGTGGGTCAGTGAGTACGCAATCGGAAGTGCGACTGCGCAAGAAATTGACGAAGTTGGAATTGTGAATGCGCTACGACTTGCCTGGCTTCGAGCCCACGCACAATTAACGGTCAAGCCCTCCCATGTGATTTTGGATGGTAAACACAACTGGATCACAACTCCTCGCAGTGACCTTTTCAGCGGCGTGGGCGACTTGGGGGAAGAGCCCGTCGATGTGCCAGTCACGATGAAGGTGAAAGCCGATGCGCATTGCGGTGTTGTGGCGGCTGCAAGTGTGTTAGCCAAAGTGCATCGTGACGCTTATATGAGGCAGTTAGCAGGAGAATTCCCGTTATACGACTGGGAAGGCAATGTGGGTTACGGAGCCGCGGTTCACATGGATGCCATCAGGAAGCACGGCACGACAATTTATCACCGCCGGTCGTGGAACCTTCCTGAAGGCGAAGAATAGGCTACTTATATGTCCGCAGATGATTTGGAGCGCTTCGAAACTGAACTCGAACTCGAGCTCTATCGCGAGTACCGCGACTTAGTCCATCTGTTCAAATACATCGTGCATACCGATCGTCGCATTTACTTGGCCAATGGTGTCGATGTTGATGTGAAAACTAACGAATCAGGAGACGTCTACTTTGATGTGCGCGTCGCCGATGCCTGGGTCTGGGACCTGTATGGCCAAGCACGTTTCGTGAAGCAAGCCCGAGTGCTGACATTCAAGGACGTTAACGTTGAAGAATTAGCAAAACCCGATATGGATTTGCCGTAACCCAACATTCGGACCCCCAGATTTGTATAGTTCTTGGATTGTCATTCGAAAATATCTCACCAAAAACAGGAAATTGCTTACGTAGTTTCAATTCCATGCCCTCCACTTCGGCGGGCATGTGGGAGGGAACATGAAGAAGCAACTTCTGACAGCGAGCCTGGTACTCGGTGTTATTGCAACACAGTCAACTGTGGCGCAGGCTGCGGCAGCAACGTGTGATGGCAAGACGGCCACAATCGTCTCGAGCGCATCAACAATTCGGGGGACTAATCACCGCGATGTGATCGTGGTTACTGGAACTGGTACACACACCATCAATGCCCGCGGCGGTAATGACATCATTTGCGGCTCATCAGGCGTGGATACGATCAATGGTGGTTCAGGTAAAGACAAAATTTTTGGTTTTGCAGGTAACGACATTCTTAATGGAGGCAGCGGCGCCGACACAATTTCGGGTGGCGATGGCGATGACGTCGAGTCTGGAAACTCCGGCAATGACACCGTCACAGGCGAAGCAGATGACGACACGTTAAGTGGCGGAACTGGCGCTGATGTACTTTCGGGTGGTGCTGGCGCTGATGTGCTCAGCGGTGACACCGGCAACGACACTCTTACAGGTGGCGATGGCGATGACAGCCTCGAAGGTGGAACTGGTGCGGACGATCTCGATGGCAACGACGGTGTCGACACTGTTTCTGGTGGAGCGGGTGCTGATGTCAATCACATATCCGCAGCTGACTTCAATCAAGATCAAACAGATACAACGGATACATCTTCAGATGACAGCGAGCATGTAGCTCCTACTGCTGAAGAGCTTGTGTTGTTTGACACGTTGCGCAATGCAGCGAACTATCTTGCTGCCGGTATTGCCATAGGTGATGTCACCGGAACTGGTACCCAAACCACACTTCCTAGCGCACCGAATGTGACGGATTTGGCTGCTCCATTGTCACCGGAAGTGGATGCGATTAAACACGTGTCATGGGACCAAACTGTCACACCAGCTCAAGGTTGTATTGATGGAACTGTTGATCCAGCTGGACTTGCGATGTTCAAGGTACGCCTTGCTCCTCGCGCTGGTCACGATGCGCATCAACATGGCGATAAGCAATATCTCAATACAGATGGTGTGCGTCGAGTAACTGCTGGTGCGTGTTCAGACATGAACAATCCGTCGGAAGTAATTCCATCGACTGTTGATACTGCATTAACTGCGGCTTCGGACTTACTGAGCGCCGCAATCATCGCAGGTACTGTTGTTGATTTTGGCGATGTCACATCTGCTACGACCGCTGCTAATGCATCCGAGACTGCAGTTGTGGGTTACCTCAATGACACGGTCACAGAAATCTCATGGAATGTGCGTGTTGGTGAGCGTCACACTCATGCGAGCTACTGCATTTCGGCAGTGGACAACTCAGGTGTCACACCTGCGTACTTCCACTACGACGGCCGAGTTGACATTGCCAATAATCCAAGTGGCGTCACGTCCACGCAAGGCCATTCACGTGCCGGGCTATGTGGCTCAGGCGAAGGTGGCCACGGCAATAGTGGTCACGACCATGGTGGCAATGGCAATCCAGGAAATGGCAATCCAGGAAATGGCAATCCAGGCAATAACGACTAATAACTATGAAGAGGCGACTAGCCACGCACAGGTAGTCACAACATGACTCGATGGGGATCGATACGGGGGGTATCGGTCCCCATCGGCATGCGGGTACATAACCACCCGTCATCCACACCAGTGACCCGTCTACATTTCAGGTAATGAGTTACTCCCGCCGAGAGGTTCAGTGCACTGTGTGCACGTGGCTATGTCAAACAAAGAACTCGGACAAATCGGAGAAGACCTCGCGGTGGAATATTTGCGAGCTAATGAATATGTGATTCTCGATCGCAACTGGCGTTCTTCATTGAGCGAACTCGACATCGTCGCACGACACAATCGCACATTAGTCTTCTGCGAAGTGAAGACTCGGCGTAGCGAAAACTTTGGACTCCCAGCTGAAGCCATCACAGCCGCAAAGCGAGAACATTTACGCAATGGTGCATTAGCGTGGCTGGCTGCTCATCAAATTCGGTATTCAGGCATGCGTTTTGATGTTGTTGGCGTGATGTATCAATCTGCAGTGCAGCATTCGATCACACATGTGCAAGGCATTGACGTATGACGCTGGCGCGATCCCGTGGCATTGTGATTACTGGCATCGATGGGCTCGTCGTAGAAATCGAGGCTTACTTAGCGCAAGGTCTTCCTGGTATGACCATCGTTGGTTTGGCCGATACTGCGGTTGGTGAATCTCGCGATCGAGTGCGGGCTGCAATTCAAAACTCACAGTTGTCCTGGCCATCAGAACGTCGTATCACAGTGGGTCTGTCTCCAGCATCGGTTCATAAACGTGGTGCCACGTTGGACTTAGGTATTGCGCTTGCCATATTGGCGGCACAAAGCGTGATTCCCGAGCCACTTGAGTGTGTTGCCGTTGGTGAACTCACATTGGATGGTCGTGTTAATCCAGTCCGGGGTGTGTTGGTTGCAGCGTTAGCTGCGCACCGAGCCGGGTTCACAACGTTGCTTGTGCCACACATACAGGTCGCTGAAGCAACATTGGTGCCGGGCCTTCGGGTTGTTGGTGTGTCCAGCCTGCATGATGCTGTTGCGTTTATTCGCGGTGAAGACATTCCCGACGTTGTGCCAGTTTCGGCGACGCCACCCGTGCAGGTTATTCCCGATCTGCGCGATGTGCGTGGCCAAGTGTTAGCCCGCCACGCTTTAGAAATCGCAGCTGCCGGCGGTCACCATGTTGCGTTCTTGGGAACTCCCGGTGTGGGTAAGACCATGTTGGCCGAACGACTACCAAGCATCTTGCCTGAACTAGACGACGACTTAGCTGTTGAAGTCACCGCCATCCAGTCAGTAGCGGGACGACTTGAAGCAGGAGCGGGATTGGTGCGGGTACCGCCGTTTCAAGCACCCCATCACTCGGCAACCGTTGCGGCCATGATCGGTGGCGGTAGTCATCAGGTGCGCATCGGGATCGCATCCTTGGCGCATGGCGGAGTGTTGTGCATTGACGAAGCTGCTGAATTCGATCGCGTTGTGCTTGACGCACTGCGGCAACCATTGGAATCTGGAATTGTTACTGTCTCGCGGGCGGGCTTCACGTCTGCGTTGCCGGCGCGATTCCAACTCGTATTAGCGTCGAATCCGTGTCCGTGCGGAAAGTTCGTGGGTACCGGAGCGTTGTGCAGTTGCGCGCCTGCGGTGCGTCGTCGCTACATGTCTCGAATCTCAGGGCCGTTATTAGATCGTGTTGATTTACGCGTCACGCTAGAACGACCAAGCATCGTCGATCTTGATTCGTTAACCCCCGAACCTGAATCAAGTGCGGTAGTGGCGCAGCGAGTTCGTGAAGCACGTGCCCGCAGTGCATTTCGCTATCGCGATAAGCAGCACACCGTGAATGCCCATATTCCTGGTCCGGTGCTGCGTCGCGAGTTTCCGTTGGATGCATCAGCAAGCAGCGTGTTAGCTCGAGATGTCTCAGGCTTATCGGCTCGCGGAATTGATCGCGTCATTCGTATTGCTTGGACAATTGCCGACCTGAATGCACACGATCGGCCTACGGTCAACGACGTGGCACAAGCATTGTCGTTTCGCGATGGTAACGGCGCATGGTTGGCCGCATGAACGAACGGGTATTGCGTCTGGCTGCTTCGATCGCATCCACGCCAGCAGATGAACGAGTGATGACAGACATTGCGATGTATGGAATTGCCGATGCGGTTGCCCGCTGGCAAGACGGACTTGGCCCGACCTCGATGTGTCAGCGCATTGATGCAGCGTTACGTAAGGCCGATGCAATGTTGTCAGGCTTGCCGCAGTCCTGGCGCTACGTCATCCCTGGTGATGACGAATGGCCCGAACAACTTAGCGACCTGGACTTATCGCAACCTATTGGTCTGTGGTGTCGCGGTTCGGTCTCGTTGTCACACGCTACCCAGCGCATGGTTGCAGTTGTTGGCGCTCGCGCGTCGTCCTCATATGGTGAGCGTGTAGCAATCGACTTGGCATCACTTGCCGCACAACACAGCGTCGCTGTGGTGTCAGGAGCTGCCTACGGAATTGATGCAGCAGCACATCGCGGCGCATTAGCTGCGGGCGGCACAACTGTTGCAGTGCTTGCCTGCGGAATCGATGTCGCGTATCCATCTGCGCATGCTGGACTCCTTGAGCGCATTGCCGAATCGGGACTGGTTGTGAGTGAATCGCCATTAGGTACGAAACCGCACAAACATCACTTTTTGATCCGCAACCGCCTTATCGCTGCACTGAGCTGCGCCACGGTTGTTGTGGAGGCTGCATTGCGCTCAGGTTCGTTGTCTACTGGCAACTGGGCAAGTGACCTTGGGCGCACTGTGTGGGGGATACCGGGGCCAATGACAAGTGCAACCTCGGCTGGTGTTCATGAAGCTATTCGTCGAGGTGTAATGCAGATCGCACCCTCGATTGATGCGGTGCTTGCCGAGTTCACGTCGCAACCAACTCATTTATCTGAATCAGACCGACTGATTGTGGAACTGTGTCGCGGTCGGGAACTATCTTTGGACCATCTTGTTGCCGGGCTCGACGGTCGTATGTTGGCATCTGAGGTTCTGGGCGCCGTGACCATGCTGGAATTGCGTGGACACATGAAGCGCGGCGATCTGGGATGGAGTGCATCACACTCCTGCTAAACACTGACAAATACGTGAGCATTTTCGATAACGCTCATCAGTCGGTAAAGTCGAACCCATGAAAAAGGTTGTTTTAGCACTTCTTGCCACATTGACTCTTGCTGCATGTAGCTCATCTCCTTCGGCAAGCTCATCGCCAACTGCTGCTGCACCGAAGTTGGAAGCAAGCGTGTGCACTGCAATCACCGGCAAAATCGGCTCTGTTGCCCAAACGATTCAAGGGCTTGGCACAACAACCAGCGTCAATGACGCGATTGCTGCTCTCAAGGATGCAAGTGGTGCTTGGACTAGCCAGGCTGCTGCAGCGACATTGCCAGACACTGTTGCGTGGTTAACAAGCATGTCTGCGAATGCTGACAAATTGCGTGCTGCACTGACCAAGGGCGACTTCAGTAAAACAACAGTGGCAACCGAAAAGGCTCTAGTTGTTGACATGCTGAAAATTCAAACTTTCTGCCCGTAATCGCACGGTCTATTAGGTTCCCTAGGCAGCACGGCCTGCTTTAACGATTCCTACCGCCACGCATGCTTGATGTGCTTGCAATTACTGGCGCAGGTTGTCACCGTAGAGGTGTGACTGAACAACTTGCCGACTGTGAAGCGTTTGCCCAACGCTTTGGTCAGTATGTGCGGTTAGAACTTGGCCGTTCGGCAAATACGGTTGCTGCCTACAGCAAGGACCTTGTTAATCTCTTTGAATTTGCGCGCACTCGCGGCTGCAATCGCATTGATGACATCGGGATTGTGGAACTGCGTGGCTGGCTGGCAAGTCAACGCACATCGGGACTTTCGCCAGCAACAATCGCTCGTCGTGCTACCTCAATTCGGTTGTTCTTCGCGTGGGCAAGTGCCCAGGGTCATGTGGAACACGACCCTGCATCTCTATTAGTGATTCCGAAAGTTCCCAAGCGTCTGCCACATGTGTTGCAGCAAGAGCAAGCTACTGCAGTGATGGATCGGGTTGCACTGCGTGCGGATGACAATAGTCCCGTTCATGTGCGTGATCAAGCAATCTTGGAGTTGCTGTATGCCAGCGGAATTCGAGTGGGCGAACTTGTGGGACTCGATCTTGGCGACATTGATAATTCCCGAAACACCATTCGCGTTTTGGGCAAAGGAAACAAAGAACGCGTCGTGCCCTTTGGATTGATTGCCGATAGCGCAGTAACTCGATACTTGAAGCTGGCACGTCCATCGCTTGCAACAAGCGTGAGTGGTCAAGCGGTGTTTCTAGGTGCTCGCGGAAAACGCATTGACCAACGTGCGGTGCGCACTGTGGTGCAAGAAGTTCTCGACAGCCTTGCCGGTATGCCCAACATCAGTCCACATGGATTGCGACACTCTGCAGCAACGCACTTAATTGAAGGTGGTGCCGATATTCGCACGGTGCAGGAAATTCTGGGACATGCAAGTTTGTCGACGACTCAGCTTTATACGCATGTGTCAGCAGAACGACTTCGCGCGGTTTTCGAACAGGCGCATCCTCGCGCCTAACATCTGCCCAAGTGCATCGCTAGCATGCTGGCAAAGTTTGTCAGCAGCGCTCAATCAACAAAGCGAGGCTAGGAATTAATTGTTGGGTGTCTCAATGCACTGCATAAAGTGGCAATAACCGAACGCGCACAAGGCTGAGTGGATTCAAGTACTCGCGGCCACGCCGCAATCCCCAATGCAAGCAAGTCACTGTCGTTGCAGTCGAGCAGTGACTCACACCAGTGGCCAGCACACCAATCACTTGTCCGCGTCGGACAACTTGTCCAACACTGATTGATGCTTGCACTGGCTCATACGTGGTACGCAAGGTTCCGTGCGACACGACAACGACACCTCGACCGGCCAACTCGGATGCGAAAGTGATGGTGCCTGCGCCCGCACTAAGTACCTGGGTGCCCTCGCGGGCAGGCACATCCACGCCCCGATGTCCAGGTAACCAATTGTGTGCTGGGCGATCGAACCCGCGCCCTATGTGGTGCGCCCCAGCCACAGGCCAACCCCATAGATTCTCAGCCCAAGCGGGGGTCGCATTGCCCGGAAGTAGCGCACTGATCACGCACAGCACACCCACAGCCAGCACTCGCACTACCCAGCCAGCAAAACCAGCCCCATTACGAGGCAACCCAAGCGACACACCACCCATGCACATGGGTTTATCGCCTCCAGCGTTGCGCAAGCCAACTGCTCGGCGCGGCTGACAGCCCAGAACCCATGTGGACGAGTCTGCAACTCGGGCGGGTTCGACCACCCCCAAAAACCCCCTAGAATTGGGATTGCACCTAGCAATAGGTGACATCACAGGTTCACTCACGGTGACATCCAGACCATCGGTCCTTGGCAACAAGGCGGACGGAGTCCCAGAACCTTAGGGCCAACACATAAGTGTGGGCACACAACCGCAATGGGGATTGCGCAAGCCGTCCCAAATAAAAGGAGTATGACCATGGCCGTCATTTCGACGCGTCAGCTACTCGAGAACGGTGTCCACTTCGGTCACCAGACTCGTCGCTGGAATCCAAAGATGAAGCGCTTCATTTTCAC
>JBAXRV010000006.1:0-43163 GCA_037131045.1 Actinomycetes bacterium | reverse complement strand
GTTACGGCAAAACCCCCTAAATACTGAAATCGAGCGGGCCGAAAAGTCGAAAACCGCCGAATTTTGGGGATTTTGTCCGAGTGAATTTAGAGAGAGTGCGCCGTGATTGCTGAATCTATGACAGCCCGTTGGTGGTCAGTGCATTCTTGACCCGGCAACTCGTCCCACCCAGGGGTAATTGGGTCGTCGATGGCTGTCTTGTGTCCCGACATCGTTTCCAAAACCGCCAGGCCACAGTACGGAACATAGAACGGTGAATACCCACCTTCGTGAGTCATCACAATGCGGCCACCACAAACTTCGTCGGCGACGTCCATAAGCAACCGAGTCATTTCGCGGTAACCCGTTGGGGTTACCATCTGTCGACCTAGCGGATCTGCAGCGCTTGCATCAAAGCCTGATGGCACCACAATGAGTTCTGGTTTAAAGCGCCGCAAAGCTGGTACAACGAACCGTTGAATCGTTTCGATGTAGGCACCATTCCCCGACCCAGCAGGTAACGGCACATTCATGGCAAAGCCCTCGCCCGCTGCGTCACCACGTTCCCGAAGGTGGCCACTGTTAATCGGAAACAACCCGTCTTGATGAATAGATATAGTCAAAGTATCTGGATCGTCATAGAAAATTTCTTGAGTTCCGTTGCCATGGTGCACATCCCAGTCAACTGCGGCAATCCGTCCAACACCCATTTCGGCGCGAAGCGATTTAATCGCAATCGCAGCATTTGCAAAAATACAAAAACCCATGCCAGTACTCGGGCGAGCGTGGTGACCAGGCGGACGAATCAAAGCATAAGCGTTTCGCACATCACCATTCATCACTGCATGCGCTGCTGCAATCGCTCCACCTGCCGCCAATGATGCAATCTCAAAAGCACCGCCACCAAATGGCGAAGTTCCATCACCAGCGTCGCCACCTTTAACGCTGGCGCTTTCCCGCTGGATGCGTTCGAGATGTTCGCGTGAGTGAACTCGCAAAATGTCTTCTTCAGTTGCAGTTACCGGAACTATGCGCGTGAGATATTCTGCAAGTCCCGACACTTCAACAAGTGATGCAAATCGTGTTTTACTTTCAGCGCTCTCAAAATGTTGCCATGGTTGGACCGTCGCACTCGGGGCAAGCAGCCCGTTATACGTACCCGTGTCATGCCAGCCATACAGCTCATGCCATACAAACCCAGTTGCCATTGCGGTCTCCTTGTCGGATGTGGCGCTCACTTTTGAACGCCGTTCACGTTATCTCCAGGACTTCTCGTCTTCGGTGTATGCGCTGCCCGGCAAAACTCCAGACTTTGCAAATGCGTCAAGCACATTCTTAGTGATTACTGAAATGTCATTTTCGAAACCAAAACTGGCAAGCGAACTAGTCCAGGCTATAGAACCTGTAGAGAAGACCCCACCATTGTTTCCCGAGGTGAAGTATGTGACATCGGCTCGGACTGCGGGGTTTTGAGTGCCCAACAAACCTGGGTGATGAAACATGATGTCTTCATGGACGCCTGGGTAGTTATCTGACCAGTTAGTCGAGGTTGCCAAGAGTTTTGTATGCGGTGGCGTGCCGAGCAACAAGTCGTAACGTTCGGTTTCAAGGCCAGCAGCTCCACCAAGTGCCAAGCCATGGTCTCCGAACTTTTCTGTATCGACTCCGGCAAAGATCCATGCAACAGACTTGTGATAACTATCAGGCATGCGATGGTAAGGATGGCACGCATCGAAACCTTGTGTTGTGAATCCAACACCAGTGAGTTTCTGTGGCGCACGTCCACGGTTACGCCAAATACCGCCGCGTTCTGCAGATGTTGCATGGTAGTACTCACCAGGTTCGGCCTGCCAGGCGCGCATACCAGCTTCACCCTTGCGTACTTCCATGACTTCAGGTTGACCATCACGGTAGGAAACAACCCAATAAAATCCGTTTCCGCCGAGGTACATTAAACGACCACCAGTAGAAACGAATTCTTCCAAATAGTTCAGCCCATCTTCATTCCAATATTCCGGATGAGAACCAGTTAAGACCACATTGTAGTTTCGAAGTAGTTCGGTACCGTCCCTCATCAAGTCATGGTCCGTAGCAATTTCATAGTCGTAGCCATGCTTATCCAACCACGCAATTGCAGTCAGGTCTCGAGGGAACTGCCAGGTAGTTCCGATAGCGGAAGAACGCCACTTTGGTCGCAAATTAATAATTGGGCGAAGCCAGGATGTGTAACACACACCTTCACCGTCTTCATAGTGATCGTAAGTGGAACGACCATATTTTGGATCTTGAAAATAGTCAGCCTCAGTCGGCGTTAATACGGCCGGATGGGCGCCAATTGCTTGCGCAACAGGCACGTGGTGAACAATCATTTCGTTTGCATAGGCAAGGTAAGAGTTCGTGGGGAACAAGTACAAAATTTTCGCCTTCGGATATTTCGCGCGAACAAAAAACGGCACGTAATCCTCAACATCACCAATCGTGATGTGTGCTGCGTATGCGCCGCTTTTTGTTCCTGCTGGAACAGTCCAGGTGAAACTTGAGGACCATTCGCAGTTAATCATCGAGTCATCATGAAAGGCAATGCCTCCGTATTCACCGGGAGTTGCTCGCCAATCATCGTGCTTACCGGACCAGTTGTAACCAGTCATCGCACGAATAGGTCGCTGAATTCCAATTCCGTCGAGTCCGTTTCCACTCGTATCAACTACGACATCGCCAATACCCGAGTCGCCATAGCCGATTGTGGTATCCCATGCGGCGACTAATCCGTCAGAAGACGGTGCTGTGCAACATTGGGCCTTGATTTCATCGAGTGACAGTGCTCGATTCCATACAGACGACCGATCAATTTTGCCGTTATACAAAAAGTCTTTGTAGTAGCCACGTACCGTCGCAGAATTTGATGCCGCTGCCCACAGAAAGTCTGTCGTCGCCGACTTTGGTTTTGTGCGTAAGGATTGTTCAACAGAACATGTGTGATCAAATGGCGCGGCAGGACCAAGTCGGCCGTTGTAAGGATTAATAATCGCTTCTTGGTGCAAGATGGCTTTGCCAGACTTCCCATCGAATGAAACAGCAACGTAGTACCACGTGTGGTGCGCTAACGGAATCTGAGAAACAATTTCGTCAGTTTCTTTCCCGTCGGCAACCCAAAAAGCTAACCGACCTTCGCCGTCAATCCCAAGGGCATAACCTGCGGTCTCGGTCAATGCAAACTTTCCCAGAATGACTTGACGACCCTTCTCAGGAGTTGTCGAATAAATGTAACTTGAGATTGTCAAAGCTTCGGTGAGGGCAAGCTTGCCGCCCGAATCTGGCACGCGAACTGCATTACCTAGATCAACAAACTGCTTGTTGACATTTACTTTGCCTAAATCTTGCGCTAGTTCATCTAGGTATCCAGGACCGTCTGGATGTTCATCACCATGAATAAGCCGAACAATTTTGACGTGAGCTTCGGTCGCATTATCAACACTCACCTGAAAGGAGACCGTTTCACTTTCAACAACGCTTATCTTGTCCGTGTAACCAGTGATTGATATAGATGCCATGTGCTTTTCTCCTTTTAGTGCTGAGACTTGAGGTCGTTAATTCGGCGAAGGAATACAGCATGGTATGCCTCATCCAGAGATGTGTAGATTTTGTCGTCAACTAAACGAGGTGGAACACCAGGTTGACCACTGAGTGCAACGACACGATAAGACTTAAAGGATTCTTCACAATAAACCACATACTTATTGCTAATGGGCTGCTTGCGGAAATAGTTCAAAATACGTTCCAAATGGTCCGAGTGCTGTCCAGTTGGAGCCAATCGATGTTCTTCAATAATCTCGGGCGATATCCATTCGCGCAGTTCATCACGAATGTGACGTTCAAACTCGCGTTCACTAATGTTGGCCTTATCACGAATTTCGGGACCTTCTTCAGGTAAAAACGCACCATAGCGCGTTGTCCTCGAAGAGCGCGCAAGTGCCTTGCGTCGTTCACGAATTTCGATGACTTGTTGACGTAGACCAAACAAACCGTTCCGTGTATAGAGCACCGATGCCAGCATCATGACTCCAACGAATACGATGCGCCATGGTCCCCAAGCAGTGAACCACTGCGTAATGAAGACGACGATGACGGTGCCAATGACAGCACCTTCCGCTTTCCCGAGACCACCAATCACAATCATTGCCAGCAACAGCAATAGTTGATCAAGGCTAAATAGATTTAGTGATGTTCCACCGGTATACGCCGAATAGAAGGCACCAACAAATCCAAGCGCAGCAGATGCGATCAAGAAGACAAACATACGAATTCGCTGAAAGTCAACACCGATCGCTTGGGCGAATGATTCATCTTCTCGGGACGATTGCGCAGTCCTGAGCAAAATTCCAATCCGCCCACCTGTAACCACACGAAAGACAGCCAGTGATCCTAGAAGTACCGCAAAGGCAGCAAAATAATTAAGCGACTGTCCAGCCAAGGTATGGGTTGCATCTTCTGACACGATTCGATCTGCACCAAACAGTGCGCCATTGAATTGACCACCCAAAGCTTTATCTTGTGTGATGTAACTTCGAATGAACTCAGAAAGACCTAGTGTCAAAAGTGCGTAGTACATGCCATCAAGTCGTCGCGCAGGAATGCTAATGATGAAACCCAGCAAAGCTCCGAAAAAGGTACCGATGACCAACATAAGTGGCCAGTGAATATGTCGCGAAATACTTAAGTAAGTGGCGCCATACGCGCCAACACCCACTGTTGCCATACTGGCAAATGATTGCAACCCAGCGGTCCCGATAATAAGAGTCCAGAACACATTGACTGCTGCGTAGAAACAAATGATTCCAAAAATAGAAAATACACGTTCTTGTCCGATAGCGACAGGAAGAACTAGCAGAACGAAAAGTCCAAGTGTCCAAAACAGAGGCTTCTTGTCACGCAAGATCAATTCGCGCTTGAGCGTTTTAGGGTTATAGCGGCCTTCGAACCGAAGCAATGGCCGTTTAGTGAACGGTACTCGAACACGACGGAAAAGCGACTCAGTGCGAACTGGCCAGTGTGGAATGAGCCGACGTCGACCAATGGATACTCTACTCACGCACATCCTCCAAAACGCCACCTAGTCCTCGAGGACGAAATGCCAAAATTGCAATGACGAGACCAAACTGCACAAACGGCACAAGCGACTGTTTTGTATAACGCGCCGTAGCCGCCTCTGCTAAGCCAAGCAACACGGAAGCCGCAACCGTGCCTGGCAGTGAGCCGAGTCCGCCTGCCAAGGAAATGATAAGTCCGACGGTCAATGGTGAAACACCGGATCTGGGGCTCACAAAGAAGGTTTGCGCGAGCATGACAGATGCGAGACCTGATAAGGCGCCACTAATGGCAAGCGTCACCATTCCGGTTGTGCGCACTGAAACACCGACCATGTTCGCACCAATTGGATTCATCATCATGGCGCGCATTTGCAAGCCTCGCCGACTCGTGCGCATCCAAAATGTCACAATTCCCATGACTAGCGCAGCGACAACGATGGTGCCCAGTTGCCCATAAGCAATTCCATGAGTCCCAATGTGAAACCTCTTAATTCCGAAGAGCTGGGGCAAAGGCTTATTTTGCGGGCCAAAAAGGATGATGAAAAGTTGAGTACCAATCACACTGATCGCCAACGTGGCAATCAATCCGCGAACTGGAAAATTCACTCGATCATGAAGGGGAAGAAACGCCAACAAACCAACAAACAGACCCGCTAAAGCCGCTGTCAACATTCCCACTAAGACAACGCCAACCATTAAAACATTTCCAGTATGTATGTGTTGGTGCTTTCCCATCCATTGCACAAATTCGTAGGCACCATAGCCGCCCGCTGTAAACACGAACCCTTGGGCCAAGTTCAGCATTCCAATGCTCGACCACGTCAGCGAAATACCGATGGCCACTAGGCCATACATCGACGCCAAAACCAACGCGCTGAACAATAATTCAATCACGACAACTCCGCCGCCGGCGGAAGGTCGCCCAGTGCCTCGCCAACATCTTCTTTAAGTTCACCCGCATGCATACCTAATATTCGATCGCAACGACCGCTCAGCAACGGAAGATTCTGTTCGGCAATCACCATCGCGCCATCTCCGAGATCGATTTGGCATAATGCAGCAACAAGTGCGATTGAAATTTTTGGGGCCAAACCAAGAGAAGGCTCGTCTACAAGATATAGCTTTGCATCTGCCATAAGCGCACGCCCGACTGACACCATGCGGCGTTCACCACCAGAAAGTGTTCCTGCAGTTTGCTTTAAACGATCCGACAGCGGCGGAAAAATATCTAGCACTGCGTCGCGACGCTTTTTGCGCTGCCGCCATGCTCCCTGGGTGTAAGCCCCGCTTTCGAGATTTTCTGCTACCGATAATCCTGGGAAGATCGCGTCTCCTTGTGGGGCAATCGCAATTCCTGAACGGACAATCTTTGGGGTATTACGGCCAGTGCCGTGAGTACGACGACCGCCAATTTCATTTCCTAAAAATATGATTGAGCCATCTTGCCAACCCGTCATTCCAACAATTGTGCTCATCATTGTCGTCTTACCGTGACCATTAAGCCCTACCAAGCCAATGCGCTCACCTGCTTCAACAGTGAAGTTCAGACTATGTAAAACGCGCATCGTGCCATATCCGGCAGAAACATCTCTCATTTCAAGCAAACTCATCTAGTCACCAACCATTGAGGCTTCGACCGGCACATCAAAATAAGCCGCACGAACTGCTGGTTCCCTAAAGACCGTTTCAGGAGGACCTTGCGCGATGATTTCCCCCACATCAAGCACCATGACTCGCGAAGCAACCATCGCTAGTAATTCCAAACGATGCTCAATAATCAGCACTGAAATCCCATACTCTTGCGCAAGTTTTCTCACAATGAGATCGATTTCATCAATTTCAGAACCAGTGAGTCCCGACGCTGGTTCATCGAGTAGCACGACTTTGGGTTCACGTGCCAATAAGCAGGCAAGCATTAATTTGCGTCGTTCTAAAGTTTCAAGTGTCCCGTTGGGCGTACCCATGTCAGATTTGAGGTGAACAAATTCAGCAATCCACTCCATACGCAGGCGACTCGGTTTTGGATTGAACGCCTTACGCGCAGCTTTGAGCGTTTCGCCAACAGTCAGCGTTGCAGGCACAACTGGTCGTTGAAAAGTTCGCACCAATCCAAGATGAACGCGTTCGTGCATCGGAAGTTTCGAAACATCCTTGTCATCAAAGAACACTTGCCCTTGATGATTTGTGTTGCGACCAGACAACACTTCGAAGAGGCTAGTCTTGCCGGCCCCATTGGGGCCGGCAAGACCTACAACCTCTGCTTGTTCAACACTGAGATTGACATCTCGAAGAATCTGACGACCCCCGAGCTCAAGTGCAATGTTGTGACAAGCGAGTATCGGCATAACTCTTACTGCATCCAGGCTGGCTTAACGAATTCAGCTTCGTTTGAGCCTGCTGGTGCGATGGTGACATGCTTGCCACCTTGCACCTGGTAGAAGTAGTGAGTCACACCTTGATCAGCTGAACTAACCTGATCTGGGTATGCAGGTGTTGAGACATTTGCAAAGTCCTCATGTCCGATAACACCGTCATATGGGTGAGCCTTGATGTATGCATTAACACCAGCGAAGTCGGTTGGATCTACGTTCTTCCATGCCTCGGCGAGTACATGCACAGTGTCGTAGCACCAACCGGTGTAGACCATGCCCATTGTGGTGTCATCTACGCCGAACTTCGCCTGGTAAGCAGCGCGGAATGCCTTCTGCTTTTCATTTGAATTTCCAACGCCAATGACGGTACCCCAAACGAAGCCTTCAGCGGCTGCGCCGGCAATCTGCAAGTATTCAGGCTGCGAAGGCCCGTACTGCAAATACACAAGTGAGTTTGGCACCGGGTTACCAGCAAACTGCTGTGAGAATGATGCAAGTTCTGCACCAATCCAGTGATCCACCATGATTGCGCCAGCGGGCTTAGCCTGAAGCTTTGCAATGACGGGACCCCAGTCCTTGGTTCCACCAGTGATGTCGATGACCTGTCCAAGTTTCCACTTGCCACCTGATGCCGCAATCGCATCCATTGTCGCTTGTGCAATGTTCTTGTTGTAAGCAGTGTCACCACGAATGATGTCCACAGTGTTATTTGCAGGTGTCCACTTTCCGGAATCAGAAAGCTGAGTCAAGAAGGTAACAAACCCGGTGCCATAGAAAGTTTCTGCTGGATCCGAGAAGTAGTTGCTGTACTTGGTTGTATCAGCTTGTGCCAACTTGATTGCATCGATGTTGGTGTCACCACTCATGTATGGAGCACCGTAAGCGGCCGCTGCATCAAGAGCTGGTGGTGGAATCAACACGAATGCTGACTGAATGGCCGAAACCTTATCAGCAGCAAGTTTTTGGAATGCTGATGTAATGCCTTCTGGTGTCAAAATATCAATGTCCGTCACATCAAGTGCGAGTGGACGACCGTTAACACCGCCTGCAGCATTGATTTCATCAATTGCAAGCAGGGATCCATTCCAGCAGTCCTTGTGGTCAGCAATACCAGCTGGACCTGACTGAGCGAATGGTGCTCCGATGGTGATTGGTTCACCGGTTGCGGATGGTGCCGCTGATGGCTGATCGGAGCTTCCGCTACCGCACGCTGCCAAAAGCGCTGCTGCAGCAATTACTACTGCAGCCTTCGTGCCTTTACTAGTTCGAATCACAGTCGTCCTCCACGCATGTGAAAATGAGCGCGGGAACGCGCTCGGCTATTGATAAGAGTGGCGGAAAAATCGCTCCCGTGTTATCCGTCAATTGGCGGATATCTATCAAAAACCCACTCTTTTGGACTCTAATGGAGCACAAGTGGCCACAAAACACCCCTCAGACAACAATTTCATTACAGAATGGTTTGTATCCGAATAATGCCCACATTGAGCCCAAAAATCTGTCACTATTCCCACATGTCAGGCGTCACGGTCGATAAGGCAATCGAGACGGTGGGGCGAGTTGCCGCCGTAACAACCGAAACTATGCCCGTAAACGAACGCGCATCTGTCGTTCTGGACGAACTTCAGAATCTCATCCCGTTCGTGGCAGCCGAGATCTTTTCGATCCACCCTCTCACTGGTGAAGTGTCCCAGTTAGCTACACAAGGCTACGACGTCAATGTTTTGGAAAATCTTCATAGCGCCCGGTTTTTTGAATTGATGGAAAGCCTCAATCTTCAAAAGTCGGGCAAGCCAGTTCGAATGAAGGATTTGCCTGGTGATCCTCTGGACAATTGGGCGGTAGGCGATGTCTTGTTGCCCGCCGGTTACAACGAAGGCATGACTATGTGTCTCAAAACGTCAGATGGTCGAGTTACAGGCGTTATTAACCTTTCGACAGAAACAAATGAACATCCCTCTGACATTGCCCGGGATGCCGTTGCTCACTTGTGCACTGCCCTTGCCAACATGGCCGACCAAACTCAGTCTGGTCGATGGATAGCAATGCTTGTCGGCTCTGGTACGAGTGCGATTGGCCTGACTTTAGATGGTGACCCCATTTCTATTCCTGGATTGCCAGAGCACGCACTCCTGCAACCAGGGTCGGCATTGATTCCTGTTGCACATAAATCAGCTGCAATGAACACCTTTGGCTCATTTATTTGGCCTGAGGCCGATGACAAAATGATGCGAGTGAGAGTTTTACCGTGCAGTACCGATAATCATTTGATGTCTTCCGTTGTGTGTCTGGATAATGCGAACGTTGGACCTCTGTCATACCGTGAACTTGAAGTGCTCACGCTGGCAGCAAATGGTCTCAGCAATATAGAAATTGGTGCCGCACTGTCAATCAGTGGGCGAACGGTGAGCACACACATAGAACACATTCTCGATAAATTGGGTGCTCCAAACCGCGCCGCTGCAGCTGCTCGCGCTATCGCTGAAGGCTTAGTGCTTGGCAGGGTCAAGCGTTACGACATTTGACGCAACGAGACTAGTCACCTAAAAGTTGTTTACGATACTTCACCATGACTCCAGTCATGCCGATACCAACAACTCCGATGAGTTCATCGTTTCTGTAGTAAGCCATAACAAGATCATCTGATATGTCGCCATCCACTAACTCGTAACTATCTGCCAAGCCGGGCATCCCAAATCCTTGAATCTTCATACGATATTGATCTGACCAGAAACTTGGTAGCGGCGTAAACGCTTGGGACGCAAGCGCGTCAAAGTTTTCATCACCCGCCAGATATGCAGTTAATACAGCCCCTACTCGTTTACCGGTCTCGATAGGAATATTCCAATGTTCAATTCGGCGAGGCACATTGTCAAAGAGTGGATTTGCAAATCGGGCTAAGTCCCCCACGACATGAACGCCTTGCACAGGGTTGCCTTCGGTAGTTATTGCGCGAAGCGCTGAATCTGCAAGTACTCCGTTTGTGATATCGATAGTGGTATTTGCTAGCCACTCGACATTGCAATGCGAACTAATGGCTTCCACTAAAACGGTCGCTTCCAAAAATTCATCATCATCAAGGATGACGCCGGAAATTGAACCACTTCCAGTGACGTCTTTAATCCCATGTTTAAGTCGAAAATTTACGCCATGGCTTTCGTGGCGACGTTGAAGCTCCGCAGCGAACTGATCTCCAAGTGGTCGGACCATAGGGAAACTGTCGATAGCCACATTGGTGACTTCGCAGCCCAATTGTCTAGCCGTAGCTGCAAGTTCACAGCCAATAAAGCCTGCTCCGGCGACCACTACTTTAACTCCAGGTGCCAGTTCCGCTCGGAGTGCAATCGCATCATCGAGTGTTCGGACAGTGTGTCGACCCGATACATTGCCATTCGGCAAATCGAGCACTCGTGGTCGCAACCCAGACGCAATAACAAGCCCATCAAATGGAAATGTTTTACCAGAAGCAGTGGTTACGAACTGGGCATCTAAATCCACCGAAACAGCTGCGTCACCAAGATGCCACGTAACATCGTCAATGTGTGGGCGCAATGGGAATGCAACTGCACCATGTGAAACTTCTTTGGCCAGTACTTCTTTGGATAAAGGTGGACGGTTATAAGGTGCGTGAACTTCTTCGCCAATCACAGTGATGTGATTTGTGTAGCCGCAATTGCGAAGTGCCTCAGCCGTACGCAAGCCACCAATGGACGCACCAACAATGACTACATTCTGTGACATATGTTTAAAACTATTAATCAACAATCGAGATGGCTTGCATAGGGCACACATCGACGGCACTTTGGACGTCGTGGCGACGACTGTCGTCTGCCGTGGCAACAAATTCAAGTTTGTCGTCTGCGTTTAACGAAAAAATATCTGGTGCTTCGTATACACATTGGCCATAATGTTGGCACTTTTCCATATCGACATTAATGTTTATCATTTCTTCTCCTCAACAGTTGATGGATAAAGATCTTTCGATGGAGTTCGAATTCCTCGGAACTCCCAGTCACCACCCATAGCTGTGGAAATGACTTCTTCACTTTCGGTTGGCTGGGCACCCACGTCAGTTCGAATTGCCGTTGGACCAGTCACAATCGTGTTTGTTAACTTTCCAAGGCCTTCAACTTCTACTTCGACGACATCACCCGGCTGCACAGGACGTGAGTTTGCTGGAGTACCCGAGAACAAAATGTCACCTGGAACCAAAGTGATTGTGCGGGCAATGTCCGCGACTAAGTAATGCATATCCCATTCCATGTTGCTGGTGTTGTCATCTTGCTTAACAACTCCATTAACCAGCGTCCTAATTTGTTTTCCACGGAAGTCCCAATCGGTCACTAAACCAGGTCCAACGGGTGCCAAAGTATCGCTGCCTTTAACTCGAAGCATTGAACCAGCATCCGTGTCTCTGAAATCATGTAAGCCATAATCATTGCCAATCGTGTAACCAGCAATGTAATTGCCCGCCTCGGCTGGGCTGATATTGCGGCACGTCTTGCCAATCACGACGACGATCTCGCCTTCATAGTTCAACCATTTACACCCTTGCGGCCGTACGATTGACCCCAAGTGGCTATTTAATGCCGTAATGGGCTTATGAAAGTACGTTGGCGCTGCAGGAAGCTTGGTCATGAACTCCTTGGTGCGACTGTCGTAATTCAGGTGAACAGCAATAATTTTTGTAGGCTCGCTTGGCGGTAGGTGAATCGCATTAGTAATTGCTACTTCTCTGCCATCTGGTGCAACAAGAGTGTCACCATGGCGAATTGTTTGTACTGCAAAGCCATCAAGCAGGATGCGACGGTACTCAGCCACGAGTCACGACCGGATGTTTTACCGCAGGAAACCCATCTGCAGGTTGGTCAAACCAAATATGAACCTGACCAGTGCCAATTGAGTTTTCATACTCACCGTACTGACGACCAGGCGCAGTGCAATCACGCTCGCCAAGCGCACCATGCATCATCATGGCGTGCCCGTATCGTGCTTCTGGCTTGAACTTGTGGAACTGTGGCATTGTGTCAAGGACTTTTGCATGATCGCCAGCAAGGTACCAAGCAATACGCTCTTCGTCAGCAGCACGTGCCTGGGGAGTAAAGATAGAGTCCAAGTCAGCTGCTTCATGCTTACGCAGTTCACGTAGTGGCCAAAAAGTATGCGACAACGCTCCTGAAGCAACGAGGAGCACCTTGCGATCAGAGTTCGCAATAGCTTCACCGACTGCACGGCCTAAACGTAAATTATCTTCGTCATCCCCGGTTTGGCACATACCAATACTGATCCAGTTTTTGTCTAAACCTTTTCCGAGATACATCCAGAGATTCAAGGTCGCGTAGAAAGTGGGCAAATGTGGGTTATCTATTGGAGTAATCCACGTTCCATGCTTTTCGCCAAGTGATGCGATTTCCTTTGCGAGCGCGGGATCGCCTTGCCACGAAAAAGGAACAGACGACATTCCGCGTGGTAGTTCTTCGCTGGTATAAAAACCTTCGCGTCGATCATGTGAGGTGACTACGTATTCAACAGTTGTCGCCCAGTGGGAATCGAAAACGATAACCGTGTCGTAATCCACTTTTTCGAAAACATCTTTACGAAGTTGCTCTAACCCAGCGACTAGTGTGAAGTCTTTGCCGTTATTGAGTTCTTTACGGATCTCAAGCGGCAAGACAATAGTAGGTACGTGCGCCAGCAGGCCAGCACCAACAATTTCACCCATGACTTATTCCTCCCAACCGTTAGGCGCAAAGACTGTGTTCTTTACGTCTGCATAAAAATCAAATGACCAGATACCGCCTTCGCGACCTATGCCTGATTTCTTGGAACCACCAAATGGTGCACCAAGATCTCGGACAAAGAAGCAGTTAACCCAGATTGTGCCTGCTACTAGACGATCCGTAATTGCTTGCGCGCGTTTCTTATTGCCACAAACGACAACGGCTGCTAATCCGAATTCAGTTCCGTTAGCCATGGCAATTGCTTCGTCGTCAGTATCGAATTGCTGCATGCATAGAACCGGCCCAAACACTTCTTGAGTTACGATTTCGCTGCCGACAGTTGGGTTATCAATCAAAGTCGGCATGAAGAAATTGCCACCCAATTCCTGATTAGGCCCACCACCCAAAACTACAGTCTGCCCTTCGGCAACTGCGCGATCGACAAATCCTTTAACGCGTGCAAAATGTTCTGGATGAATTTGAGGCCCGATATCGGTGGCTTCATCACGCGGATCACCTTGCCTAATCTGCTTAGCTCGTTCGATAAATGCGGCTTTGAATTTCTCGGCGATCCCACGTTGTACCAAGAACCGAGTGCCAGATAAACATACTTGCCCCGCATTGTCGTACTGCTCCACCGCAACCGTGACTGCAATATCTAAATCAGCATCATCGGTAATGATGAGCGGACTTTTGCCACCAAGTTCAAATGAACAGGGAACTAAGTTTTCTGCTGCTGCCTTAGCAACGAGCTTGGCTGTGGGCACGGATCCAGTAAATGAGATACGCGATAAGTCTGGATGTGCAGTCAGTGCTGCGCCTGCTTCCTCGCCAAAACCTTGAACCACATTGAAAACGCCCGGTGGCATTCCTGCTTCTACTGTTATGTCGGCAAGTAGCGATGCAGTAAGTGGCGCCCACTCTGGTGGTTTAGCAACAACGGTGTCGCCAGCTGCAAGTGCTGGACCAATTCGCCAAGTAGCGAGCATCAATGGCGCATTCCACGGAGTAATAACTCCAGTCACACCAGCAGGGTCCCAGGTCACGTGATTGGTGTGGCCGCGAGTTTCAAAGTCAGGATAGTTGAGTTGATTCATTGCGTAGTCCGCGAAAAATCTAAAGTTCATGGCAACGCGTGGCATAACTCCACGCCGATGTGACCGCAGAAGTGAGCCATTGTCGGTCGTTTCAACGATGGCCAAATCTTCAATTCGGGATTCAATAATGTCTGCAACCCGATGCAAGATTGCACCGCGTTCAGTAGGTGACATGTGAGACCAAATTGGAAATGCCGCTTTTGCTGCCGCAACTGCTAAATCAACTTCTCGCTTTCCGCCACGAGAAATATCCGCGAGGAACGTGCCGTCAATCGGCGAGTAATCTGCGAATGTCGAATCAGAAGCTACCCGATTGCCACCAATGAAATGCCGGGTGTCAACTGCAACTCCAGCAACTATTGCACTAGTCATGCCATCCTCTGAAGAATCGTTCGGGTACTAACGAATTACGATACGTTAAATCTAGTGATTTGGGAACCAAATCTTGAGTAATTATTTCGTTAGGCTGGTGAAATGTCATTACGTCCCAGAATCGCGCTCATAGGGCGGTTTACTCACTCAGCTTCGGCTCTTAGATATGCCGGAGTGGTCAGCTCGCGTGCATTGCTCGAATCGCTGTGGGATGCCGGAGCGGATCCAGTCACGCTCCTGGCCGCCGCTGATAGCGACTGGGAAGCTCGACTTAGCGGCTACCAAGGAGTTCTACTTTCAGGTGGCGGTGATATAAACCCAGCCAGGTATGGCCAAGCACCAGACGCAAGTGTTTATGACGTGGACGACGTGCAGGATGATTCAGATTTTGGATTTGCTGAATATGCCCTTAGTCAAGGGATTCCCACATTGGCTATCTGCAGAGGAATGCATGTAGTAAACGTCCTTCGCGGCGGCACGTTAATTCAAGATATGCCAACTAATCATCGGCACGTAGTCCAAGAGGTAAAAGTCAACGACTACGAATCTTTTGGATTCACTTCGGAACTTGTAAGCACCTCGTGCTACCACCATCAAGCAATCGACAAACTCGGAACTGGCCTAGAAGTTTTAGGCCGTGGTCCTGACGGCACCGTTGAAGCTATGGGAATTGAATCAACTGGTTGGGCTCGAGGGGTGCAGTGGCACCCCGAAGATACTGCGAAGTCAGATGTGAACCAGAGCGGGATATTTTCTCGGCTCGTTAAAGAAGCTCGTGCCTAATTAGTTTTTTGCGAATCTGCAGTAACGGTGACTGTTCGCAGCAAGTCAGCAAACGAACCCAAATCAGATCGTTTGAGGTCAGCTACAGCTAGACGCTCGCCCTTATTGAACTCTGGAAATAACTGCTTCATCATCTTGCGTCCTTTGGCAGTAAGTTTTACCAAAACTAAACGCCCATCTTTATTGCTGCGCGTTCGAGTAATGAGCCCACGGCCTTCAAGAGTTTGCATGACACCAGTCAAGGTGGCTTTGGAAAATCCACCTTCTTCAGCAATAGTTCGTGATTCAACAGGTTCCCAAATCCAGACCACCCAAAGGACGACAAATGCAGTCCAGGATAAATCGTGTTCTGCAAGCACCGTACGTTCTAAATAATTTCGCACGGCGTTAGCGGCTCGGAACAAATTTGAAGTAACCGCCATGGCTTCGAAATCAATCTTGAGATCGCCGAGACGGGCTTGAACTTGGCGTTCAGTTTCGTCTAACGTGTGCTGACCAGCCATGAACCCTCGATTTTCTAGAACGTAGCCCAACTTTATCGGCTTACTTGAAAATGATGGCGAGATGGGTAAGAATCAGGTATCTTCAAATTGTTCGTACCCGAACGAATATCCTAACTTGGTATGAGGTGAGTCAATGTCAACCGCTACAGAAATTAGCTTGGCAAACTTAGATTTATTCGAAAAGCAAATACCGTGGCAAATCTTTGATGAGTTGCGCACAAATTCGCCGGTGCATTGGAGTGAAGAGCCTGCTCCAAATTCCGGATTCTGGTCGCTGACGCGATACCAAGACATTGTCCGAGTACTTCGCGACACTGAAACTTACTCGAGTGAAAAGGGTACGGCTAACTTAGAAGAGTTAGATGAAGAGCAGATGGAAGCTCGCAAGTCGATGCTTGAAACAGACGGCATTCGCCATCGCGCTTTACGCAGATTGATGCAGGATTCCTTCACGCCAAAAGCAGTGGCGGGTTACGAAACCTTTTTACGCGGACTCACAGCGAGCACTCTAGACAGCGCCTTTGCAAAAGGTTCTTTTGATTTCGTAAAAGAAGTCGCGGCGGATTTCCCTATTCGGGTACTCGCGCGACTCATGGACGTTCCGGATAGTGACATCGGTCAACTTATTGCTTGGGGAAATCGCATGGTCGGCAATACCGACCCAGAACATGCAGATGTGTTACTTGATTCACCAGAATCCGAACAGTACCGAATGTTGCCTTTCCGTTCACCAGCCGCTTTAGAGGTATGGGCTTACGGTGATGAATTAGCAAAACAACGGCTTGGTGGTAACGGGACTGACATTGTTTCAACTCTGATCAACCAGACGCCAGTCGATGGACTTCCACTGTCAACTCGGGATTTTCATGCCTACTTCCTGTTGTTGATTGTGGCCGGCAATGAAACAACGCGTCACACAATTACTCACAGCATGAATTATTTAATTGAAAATCCAGATCAAATGGCCCTGTTGCAAGAGCGTCCTGAATTAATTGAGTGGGGTGTGGAAGAAATGTTGCGTATGGCAAGTCCCGTGTACCACTTCCGTCGCACCGCAACAAAGGACACCGAAATTGACGGTCAGGTCATTAGAGCAGGCGACAAAGTAGTCACGTGGTTTGCCTCAGGTAATCGTGATCGAGAAGTTTTTGTTGATCCGTATCGCATGGATGTCACTCGCAATCCCAATGAACACATGACATTTGGTCGAGGCGGGCCTCACATGTGTTTGGGTAACTCGTTGGCTCGCCTTGAAATCAAAATTATGTTCCAGGAATTGCTACCTAGAATTTCAGGAATTAAGCGAGCTGGCGATTTGGAAAGACTTCGCAGTAACTTCGTAAATGGAATTAAGCGTTTCCCAGTTGAAGTAACCCTTAAATAACTAAATTAATTTAGCAACATCGCGTAAGAACGTATCAACTAACTGGTTGGTACGTTCTTCTGCTGCGGCTTGTTCCGCTTCGGTATGAGCGAGCAAAATATCTGGATCTTGGCCGTCTGCGATTACTAACTCGCGGCCACCATTATTTAGCCAACCAGTAAGCATCTCTGTAGTGAGCTCAGGATGAAATTGAACTCCCAAATTACGAGCGTGAGTAAATGCCTGACTTGATACCGAGTTTCGTGCTACTTCAAACGCCTCGCCAGAAAGTTTCCAGCGATCGTAGTGAAACTGAAACCACGGTCCCGCTGAAACTAAATCAGGGCGATCGCTATGGATCACAGTCCAACCAATTTCAGGTTTTGGACCAGGAGCCACGCTCCCACCTAGTGCTCGGGCAAGTAATTGCCCACCAAAACAAATGCCAAATATTGGAGTATCTTGTGCAATCGCTTGAGTCAAAAATTCCAACTCGGGCAAAAGCCAATTGCCGATGCGCTCGTCTTCCCAGGCACCCCAAGGTGCACCCATAGGGACAATAACGTCATAGTTTGCTAGATCTGGAAATTCGCGTTTTACATTTGGGTCAGCGAAATTTTCCGCAGGTACTACCAAAAACTCATCAACGTCAAAGCCATGGTGGCGAAACCGCTGCGCGACTGGACCCGGTGGGCTGACATGGTCATGTTCGATGATGAGAACCCTCATGACTACCTCATTTTCTGGACACAAATTTCTTCTATTCTGCCTGAAAAGAATGTCGCGAACCCCTAAAATAAAAAAATCGTTCATACCCTAACGATTTTTGGAGAAAACATGACTGTCGATCTTTCTGGTCTACGAGCCCAATTGCAAAGCGAAAATATTGATGTTTTGCGCCTTATCTATGCAGATGTATTGGGCATACCGCGCTCAAAGGATTTAGTCGTGAGCCAACTTGAAAAAGCTGCTGCGCATGGCCCAGCCTTTTGCCAAGGTGTGTGGGTAACAACGACTCGAGGCGGAGTTTTGGACGGCCATGGAAGTATCTCCGATGGGCTATCCGATTTTGTGAGTCGTATTGACGCCACAACAATTCGTAAACTGCCTTGGGAGCCAGGTGTTGCGTACGCAATTGTTGATGCGTTTGAACCTAACGGCGACGATAATCCCGTCGCCCCTCGTACTGCTTTGCAACGAGTACTCAAGGAATACGAAAAAATTGGATTAACACCAGTCATTGGTCCAGAACTTGAGTTCTATCTCGCAAAGCAACTAGACGACAAGTGGGTACGAGCCCTGCATCGCACAGGCCGCGTTTACACCACTGGCGCGATAGTGGATCCGGACGGAACATTCCTGCATATTTTGCGCATGCTTGATCAAATGTCGATTGGCGTATTTGCCGGCAACCATGAATTTGCACCAGGCCAATATGAAATTAACTTATGGCACGGCGAAGCGTTGGAATCAACGGATAGAACTTTCTTATTCAAGACCGCTATCAAGGACATAGCTGTGCGCCGCGGATACAACGCCACGTTCCTCGGCAAACCTTGGGCTGAATCAGAGGGAAGCGGTTTCCATCTACACTTCTCAGTGGTCGATGCCCATGGCAAAAACCAAATGCACAACGGTGAAGAACTTTCTGATGTTGCACACCACATGACTGCGGGAATCCTGAGCCATGCAAACGCCCTCACAGCTTTTACGAATCCAACTGTGAACGCATTTAAGCGACTTGGGCCAGATACTTTGGCTCCGAGCCGAGCCAATTGGGGCTACGACAATCGCGCTACCCTGCTTCGCGTTCCACCAGAACGAGGCGAAGGCACTCGTCTTGAGATTCGTATCGGTGATGGCGCTGCCAACCCATACCTGCTCGTGGCTGCGGTTTTGGCAGCAGGCTTAGATGGGATTCTTCGCAAACTCACGCCAAACAAGGCCTCTGAAGGTTGGGCCTACGAAGATGAGGCAGATCCACTTCTACCGCTGACGTTTAGTAGCGCACTAGACGCCCTGGAAGCGGATCCACTTTTTGCCGCTCTCATGGGTGCGACAGTGATTTCAACTCACTTGACACTGAAACGCGATGAAATTGAACGCTACGAAGCCGAAGTCTCAGACCCGAGTACCCGCGACATTACGGCGTGGGAACTCGACGAATACATCTGGGATTTCTAAACCGGCTTTGAACGGTCAGCAATCAGCTTGCCACCCGCAAAGGTGACTCCTACTTCGCGGTAGTAGCCACCGAGAATTTCTTGCACTGGCAAAATCGACGCTAGTTCATCCCATTGTGAGTCGCCCAGAATAAGTTCTGCATCCCCACGCCATGCTTGACCTAGGTCAGCGTCAACACCACCCATGGTGATCAGTTGGTCCATAGACATACCGGCATCTTTAGTGATGGATGGCATGAAACGGCTGTGCAACATGGGGTGCCCATTGACAAATCCATTGGTATCCGATGGCTCGCGCAAAGTGACAACAGCTGAAGCCAATCGGTGATCATAGGCAGACAAGGTTGCACCAAGCTTTGCTCCCGCCTCTAATCGAGGTGACGCTTTGCCGCGATTGAAAATACGGGTAACGTGCGCCGACCCGATTTTCTTGGGGTAACCCTGGAACCAACCTCGAGCAATTGCGAAATCTTTCGTTACCCAAATTGCGACACAGCGACTATACGTTTGCCCTTCGTATGAACAACGCACTACGACAAAAGTCTCTAGATATTGCGAACGAATTGGATCAAGCAACTCTGCTGCGCCTTCACTGCAGGACTGCCAATCGGCCCAAATCAGCGCGACCGCACCAGGATGCTCCGGTGCCAAATCGATGTCTTCAGGCAACAAGGCCCGCACATTGGCTGGATCGGTCAGATACTCCACTGTGAGTAAGGTGCCGCTGTAATACCAGGGCATGTGAGGCACAAGGCTGCTTTTGCCCGTCGGAGTCAGGGGTGGCATAAATCCATTGAGTTCAGACATGCGTCTAGCGTAGTACGAAGATTCGTTAGGGTACGAATGAGCCAGTTCTGAATAGGCTCATGGCGACACGCAGAAACGGCCAAAATCCATAAATACTTTTCGGTAGATATTCGAAAATACCGCCACAAATAATGCTTTTCTGCCAATATCGTTCGTATCCGTTCGATTATTGGCGGATGTCGTCGACAGTAAGGACTCGAGGAGGAGCCCGTGTCATCAAGTGAAACTCAAGCCGCCGCAGACGGTAAAGGACTGCAAAAAGGAACAATCGGAATCATCGGGATTGTTTTCTTTGTTATTGCAGCTGCAGCACCACTCGCGGGAATGACTGGAGCCGTCCCAGTTGCAATTGTGTTAGGTAGCGGAGCAGGTGCACCAGGTGCCTACTTGCTCGTTGGTTTAGTTCTCGTGCTGTTCAGTGTCGGTTACGCGGCAATGACACATCGCGTAACGAATGCCGGTGCTTTCTTTGCATATGTAGGTCGTGGTCTCGGAAAGAACGCTGGCGTTGGCTCAGCTTTCGTTTCTATGGTCGCTTACTTAACTGTGCAATGGGCCATCTACGGATTCTTCGGTGCAATCGCTGCCGGACAGATGAATGCTCAGTTTGGCATTGATTTGCCATGGTATGTCTGGGCCTTAATTGCAGTCGTGATTGCTACTGTGCTCTCAATCCTTCGAGTAGACGTTGGCGCCAAAGTTCTTGGCGTTTTAATGCTCGCAGAAATTACCTCAATGCTGATTGCAGCGATTGCCGCACTTGCTGATGGCGGACCTGAAGGCTGGAACCTAGCAGCTTCATTTTCACCAAGCAGTATTTTTGCTGGCGGATTACTCGGCACTGCTGGAATTGCATTTGCTTTTGCTTTTGCTTCCTTTATTGGATTCGAAGCCACTGCAATTTACGGTGAAGAAACTCGCGATCCAAAGCGATCAGTGCCACGTGCTACCTATTTGGCTGTCGGAATCATTACAGCACTTTTTGCTGTCGTTTCCTTCGGCATGGTAACTGCAATGGGTGCTTCGCAAGCTGTCGGTAAGACCGTGGAATGGTCAACTGTAGATGGAGTGCCGTTAGCTAACCCAGCTAACGTCCTGATTACCGTTGCTAATCAGTCGGTTGGAACGTGGCTAGGAACAGTAATCGGCTGGCTCATCTTGACCAGTCTGTTTGCAGGAACCGTAGCATTCCAAAACTCATCAGCTCGTTACCTGTTCGCTCTTGGTCGTGGTGGAGTACTGCCACGCGCAATGGCTAAAGTCAACGGTCGTGGTGCACCTCAAAATGCATCAATCGTTACGACCGTATTAGCTGTTTTAGTTATTGCTTACTTCCAAGTGAAGGGGTTAGATCCAATTCTTAACCTGTTCTACTGGATGAGTGGACTAGCCGTCATTGCGATCGTTGTGGTGGAAATTTTGGTAAGTCTTGCGGTTATTGTCTACTTCTCCAAGAATGCTGAAGGCGAAAGCGTGTTTACTCGCATCATCGCTCCGGTTCTTGGTCTTGTTGGCTTAGCGTTCGGACTTTATTTGCTGATGTCTCGCTTTGCACTTCTGGCTGGCACAACTGCGCCAGATGTTGACCCAACAGTCACATCGTGGGCGCAAAGTTTGACAGGTACCGTCCTTATGGCGATTCCATTTGTTGCCCTGGTCATCGGATTCGTCGTTGGAATCCTTGGCAAGGAAAATGATTCATCAATTAAGGATCTCGTCAGCTAATTAACGCATAAAAAGAATGGGCTGCCAGAAACGGTAACCCATTCTTTTTGCTTTTAGGTCCTGGTCACTTACCAGAAAGTGCAGGACTGGCCACACCGTGAGCCGCAAAATATTCGGCTCCACCATCAATTGCCGTTAAAACCCAAGGGCCCTGTTCAGTTATCGCAACGGTATGTTCCCAGTGGCTTGCCCGCGAACCATCATCGGTAACCACAGTCCAATTGTCGGCCAGCGTGTGAACATGACGTCCACCTAATGTCACCATCGGTTCGATAGCTAGCGCCATACCAACTTGCAAAATCATGCCGCGACCGGGATCGCCGTAATTAGGAACTGATGGATCCATGTGCATTTTCGTGCCAATGCCATGACCTACGTACTCTTCAAGAATTCCGTAAGGACCAGCCGATCGAATAGTTGTTTCGACTGCATGTCCGATATCGCTGAGGTGATTATCAGCAACTGATTGGGCAAGCCCAGCCCACATGGATGCACGCGTTACCTTGCTGAGTTTGGTTTGTTCAGGAACAGGAGTTCCGATTTCAATTGTGATCGCGGAATCACCATGCCACCCATCAACAATTGCGCCGAAATCAATCGAGAGAATGTCACCATCGTCGAGGGGCTTGTCATTCGGAATGCCATGCACAACTTCGTGATTAACAGACGTACAAATTACTGCTGGATACCCGTAATAGCCAAGGAAGGACGGTTCCGCATTAGCTTTACGTAGTTCTTCTCGCGCAATGCGGTCAAGGTCTGCAGTGCTCACCCCTACGCCTGCTTCGACAGCTAGGCGTTGCAGAGTGTGGCCTACGACTAATCCCGCTTTGCGCATTAACTCAAATTGCGCAGGGGTCTTTAGTTCAATTCGATCCTTACGACGAAACACCACAGTGAATCTCGCGGACTAAGCGTTAAGCGCGGTGAAAATACGTTCGGTGATGTCAGGAACTTCGCCGAGCCCATCGACGTTAACTAAAACTCCACGCGTTTTATAGAGCTGAGTCAATGGCGCAGTTTGCTCTTCATAGACCTCGAGGCGGCGACGAATGACTTCTTCATTATCGTCAGCACGACCCTGCTGCGATGATCGATTCATCAAGCGGCCAACAATTGCATCGGTGTCAGCAGTTAGTTCAATGACTCGGTCTATTTCTTTACCGGCGAGCATTCCATCAAGTTCAGCAACTTGTTGAACGGTACGCGGGTAACCATCAAGCAGAAAACCATTACGAGCATCTTCATCGCGTAGGCGTTCTCGCACCATGCCGTTTGTTACAGAGTCTGGGACATATTCGCCAGCGTCCATGTACTTTTTAGCTTCTTGCCCCAGCGAAGTACCTTGGGCAAGATTTGCGCGAAATAGATCACCGGTTGAAATGTGCGGAATACCCAGTCGCTGCGAAATCACTGCGGATTGAGTTCCTTTACCAGCGCCAGGTGGGCCCATGATGAGCAAACGCATTAGCGAAGGAAGCCTTCGTAATTACGTTGCTGAAGTTGGCTCTCAATCTGCTTGACAGTATCCAAACCAACGCCGACCATGATCAGCAAGCTTGTTCCACCGAAAATGAATCGCTTTCCTACTCCAAGCACATCGAAGGCGATGTACGGAATGGTTGCAATTAATCCAAGGTACAAAGCGCCCGGAAGTGTGATGCGGTTCAACACATAAGACAAGTAATCCGAAGTTGGCTTACCGGCACGAATACCGGGTATGAATCCCCCATACCGCTTCATGTCGTCTGCAACTTCTTGCGGATTGAACGTGATTGACACATAGAAATACGTGAAGAACACAATGAGCAGGAAGTTAGCAGCTAAATACGCGCTACGACCCGGGGCCATGTAAGTAGAAATCCATTGCGCCCAACTGGACTGCGAACCAGTAAGTTGAACAACCAAGGATGGCAAGTAAAGAAGGGACGACGCGAAGATAACTGGAATAACACCAGCCTGATTGACCTTAATAGGAAGGTACGTGCTGGTACCGCCATACTCTTTGCGCCCTACCATTCGTTTGGCGTACTGCACGGGAATCCGGCGCTGTGCCTGTTCCACGAAAACCACAGCAGCAATAGTGACCAGACCGACACCGAGTGTCAGGAAGAATTTGAGCGATCCATCAATCTTCCAAATCGAACTTAGCTGACCTGGGAATGTCGAAATGATTGATGTGAAAATCAGAATAGACATACCGTTACCAACACCACGGTCGGTGATCAGTTCGCCCAGCCACATGATCAAGCTGGTTCCTGCAGTCATCACGAACACCATGGTAAGCAGCAACTGAAGTGATTGATTTGGCATCAATTGCTCTTTACATCCTTGGAACAAGCGACCAGGAGTGCGCGCCAACGTAATGATGGTGGTCGACTGAAGAATAGAAAGGGCAATCGTCAGGTAACGCGTGTACTGCGTGATTTGAGCTGTACCGGACTGACCTTCTTTTTTCAGCGCTTCGAGTCGAGGAATAACAACAGTGAGCAACTGAATAATGATGCTTGACGTGATGTAAGGCATGATGCCTAGAGCAAAGATGGATAACTGCAATAGCGCCCCACCGGAGAACAAGTTAATAAGACCATAAATGGAATTATCTTGAACTTGATTAATACACGTGTGGATTGCGGTGTAGCTCACTCCTGGAGTAGGAATCACTGAACCTAAACGAAACAGTGAAATAATCGCAAACGTAAACAAAAGTTTGCGACGTAAGTCCGGGGTACGGAATGCTGCTGCAAATGCGCCTAGCACGTTCTTGCCTCCTAGAAATAGTCGGTCGTTTAGCCAAACTAGGTCTGACTAAAGGACCGACCGAAATCGAACGGTTATCTAGATTTGGTTAACCGAGCCGCCGGCTGCAGTGATCTTGGCTACTGCAGATTCCGAGAACGCGTGAGCGGTCACATTCACCTTAACCGAGATGTCACCCTGACCGAGGACCTTCACGAGTTCACCCTTACGAACTGCGCCGGCCTTAACGAGATCGAGAATAGAGACGTCGCCACCTTGTGGGAACAACGCATTGATAGTCGCCACGTTGACAACCTGGAAAGTCACACCAAATGGGTTCTTAAAGCCCTTGAGCTTAGGAGAACGCATGTGAAGCGGCATCTGGCCACCTTCGAAACGAACAGGAACTTGGTAACGAGCCTTCGTACCCTTGGTACCACGGCCTGCGGTTTTACCCTTGCTACCTTCACCACGACCCACACGAGTCTTGGCTGTCTTAGCTCCTGGAGCTGGACGGAGGTGATGAACCTTAAGAGTCATGACTAACTAACCTCCTCAACGCTGACCAAGTGACGGACTGCGTTAACCATGCCCAAGATTTCTGGACGAGCTTCCTTAACAACGGTATGACCGATGCGCTTCAAACCTAGAGCACGAAGTGAATCGCGCTGGTTTTTCTTGCCACCGATTTCGGACTTAATTTGTGTGACTTTGATCTGGGCCATTACGCACCAACCTTCTCAGCACTCGCACGTAGTAATGCTGCCGGAGCAACCTGATCCAAAGGCAGGCCGCGACGAGCCGCAACCTGTTCTGGACGCTCAAGCATTTTCAGAGCAGCAATAGTTGCGTGCACAATGTTGATCGCATTCGAAGAACCAAGTGACTTAGACAACACATCGTGGATGCCAGCGCACTCAAGTACTGCACGCACAGGTCCACCAGCGATAACACCAGTACCTGGAGCAGCAGGGCGCAACAACACAACACCAGCAGAAGCTTCGCCAGTTACTGGATGTGGAATCGTGCGCTGAATCCGCGGAACTGTGAAGAAGTTCTTCTTTGCTTCTTCAACGCCCTTTGCGATTGCCGCTGGAACTTCCTTAGCCTTGCCGTATCCTACGCCAACCTTGCCGTCGCCATCGCCAACTACAACCAATGCAGTGAACGAGAACCGACGACCACCCTTGACCACCTTTGACACACGATTGATTGTGACAACGCGCTCAATGAAGGCACTCTTCTCGACAGGAGCCTGACCACGACGATCGTTATCGCGACGGTCGCGGCGTTCTCCGCCTTCGCGACTTTCGCCTCGCTGATTACCAGCCATAACTAATTTCCTACTTCCTTCTCGGGCTCTAGAACTCGAGGCCGCCCTCGCGGGCGCCATCTGCCAGGGCCGCGATACGGCCGTGATACTTATTTCCACCGCGGTCAAAAACAACAGACTCAATGCCTGCGGCCTTGGCGCGTGATGCGACAAGCTTGCCTACTTCGCGCGCCTTGATTGACTTGTCACCGGATGCAGCACGAACATCTTTTTCCATTGTGGAAGCAAATGCCAGTGTGCGACTCGTGGTGTCATCGACAACTTGAGCGAACATGTGGCGAGCGGAACGGGTAATCACCAAACGTGGACGTGCGGTGGTACCTGAAACCTTCTTGCGAACACGGGTATGGCGACGCTTACGAGCGACAGCCTTCTTGTTACCCGAACCTAATTTGGCTACGACAGACATTACTTCTTGCCAGCCTTTCCAGCCTTGCGGCGAATAACTTCACCTGAGTAACGGACACCCTTAGCTTTGTAGGGATCCGGCTTGCGAAGTTTGCGCAGGTTTGCAGCAACTTCACCGACTTGTTGCTTGTCAATTCCTGAAACGTGCAACTTAGTTGGAGTCTCCACGGTCAAGGTGATACCACTTGGGGCATCGATCTTGATCGGGTGGCTGTAACCAAGTGCGAATTCCAAACCAGTTCCTTGTTGCACAACGCGGTAACCGGTACCAGTAATTTCAAGGGTCTTGGTGTAACCATCGGTTACGCCAGTGACCATGTTTGAAATCAAAGTACGAGTCAGGCCATGCAGCGAGCGACTCTTACGCTCATCATCAGGACGCACAACAGATAAAACGCCAGCTTCATCGCGCGAAACCACAATGGGTTGCGCAACGTTCAAACTCAACGTTCCCTTTGGTCCCTTAACCGATACGAAAGAACCATCAATGGTTACATCGACTCCGGACGGGATGGAAATAGGTAGACGACCAATACGTGACATCAGTAGCCCCTTACCAGATGTAAGCGAGGACTTCCCCGCCTACACCTTTCTGTGCGCACTGCTTGTCAGTCATGAGACCAGCAGAAGTTGAAATGATCGCAATACCAAGTCCACCAAGAACCTTTGGCAAGGTTGATGTCTTTGCGTACACGCGAAGACCGGGCTTGGATACGCGCTTGACGCCAGCGATGGAACGCTCGCGATTTGCGCCGTACTTCAGGCTTATGTCCAGAGTCTTGCCGACGGTTGCATCTGCGACTGTGAAGTCTCCGATGTAACCTTCACGCTTCAAGATTTCAGCAATGTGCTCTTTCATCTTGGAGTGTGGCATCGACACGGACTCATGGTGAGCCGAGTTTGCATTACGCACACGCGTGAGCATGTCCGCAATCGGGTCTGTCATTGTCATTGGCTTATCGCCTTCCTCGCCGTGGTATCCGTGTTGGACCTACAGCGTCGTTGTTTACCAGGAGCTCTTTGTGATACCGGGAAGTTCACCAGCGTGTGCCATCTCGCGGAAGCACACACGGCATAGACCGAACTTGCGGTACACAGCGTGCGGACGACCACAGCGTTGGCAGCGGGTGTAACCGCGGACCTTGAACTTTGGAGTCTTGTTTGCTTTGATTTTGAGTGCTGTTTTTGCCATCTCTTTATGCCTCCTTGAATGGGAAGCCAAGAAGCTTAAGCAGCGCTCGGCCTTCGTCGTCAGTCTTTGCAGTTGTGACAAGCGTGATGTCCATACCGCGTTGACGATCAACGCTGTCTGGATTGATTTCGTGGAACATAACCTGCTCGGTCAAACCGAAGGTGTAGTTGCCATGACCATCAAACTGCTTTGGTGATAAGCCGCGGAAGTCGCGGATACGTGGAAGCGCCAGAGTTAACAGACGATCCAAGAATTCCCACATGCGATCTCCACGCAATGTGACGTGTGCGCCGATAGGCATACCTTCACGAAGCTTGAACTGGGCAATCGACAAGCGAGCCTTTGTGACCTGTGGCTTTTGGCCAGTGATCGCAGTGAGGTCGCGGATTGCACCCTCAATGAGCTTGGAGTCACGAGCTGCTTCACCCACACCCATGTTCACAACAATCTTTGTCAGACCAGGAATCTGCATTGGATTTTCGTAAGTGAACTCGGCCTGCAGGGCAGGAACGATGTCCGAACGATACTGGGCCTTCAAACGAGGTCCAGCGTTTACTGCGGTACTCACTAGATGTCCTTTCCGGAGCGACGGGAAACTCGAACACCACGAGTGGTTTCGTAGCTTGTTCCATCAGCACGAGTCTTTGACACAGTTTCGCGACGAGCGCCGACCTTGGAGGCCTTACCGTCTGCCACCAATGCCACATTCGAAATGTGAATTGGAGCTTCAACTGTTTCAATGCCGCCAACAACAGCACCACGCGTTGTGGTGTCCTTGCGGACGTGACGCTTCATGCGATTAACGCCTTCGACAATGACACGGTTACGTTCTGCAAGAACTGTAAGTACAGTTCCGCGAGCGCCCTTGTCTTTGCCTGCGATAACGATGACTTCGTCGCCAGTTTTGATCTTCATTACAAAACCTCCGGTGCAAGCGAGATGATCTTCATGAACTTCTTGTCGCGAAGTTCGCGGCCAACTGGGCCGAAGATACGAGTGCCTCGTGGCTCGCCATCGTTCTTGAGAATCACAGCTGCGTTCTCATCAAAACGAATGTACGAACCATCTGGACGACGACGTTCCTTAACGGTACGAACGATGACAGCCTTAACGACGTCACCCTTCTTTACGTTGCCGCCAGGAATGGCGTCTTTAACGGTAGCGACGATAACGTCACCGATACCTGCATAGCGACGTCCCGAACCACCGAGCACACGGATGCACAAAATTTCCTTGGCACCTGTGTTATCGGCGACGCGTAGTCGCGACTCTTGCTGAATCACTGCTTGTCCCTACCCTTACTTAGCCTTCTCGAGGATCTCGACCATGCGCCAGCGCTTGGTAGCACTGAGCGGACGAGTTTCCATCAACAGAACACGGTCACCGATGCCGGCAGCATTGTTCTCATCGTGTGCCTTGAGCTTGCTCGTGCGACGCACGACCTTGCCGTACAGCGGATGCTTAAAACGGTCTTCTACCGCAACAACAATGGTCTTTGCCATCTTGTTACTAACGACGAGACCTTCGCGGACCTTACGGTCGCCACGGTCACCCTGATTGTCCTGGGTCATGCCACACCTCCATTAACAGGCGTGATGCCTAGTTCGCGTTCGCGCAGAATCGTGTACAAACGTGCGATGTCCCTACGGACCTCGCGCAGACGACCATGGCTTTCAAGCTGGCTAGTTGCCGCTTGGAAACGCAGATTAAATAGTTCTTGCTTTGCTTCAACGAGTTTGGATACCAATTCATCATTGGCCAAACCGCGCAAGTCAGCAGTATCTGTGGAAGCCATTTAGATCTCCTCTCGCGTAATGATTCGGCACTTCATTGGCAATTTATGCATTGCGCGAGTCAGTGCTTCGTGCGCGACTTTTTCGTTAGGGAATGCGATCTCAAACATCACGCGACCTGGCTTGATGTTGGCGACCCACCATTCCGGTGAACCCTTACCGGAACCCATGCGGGTTTCAGCAGGCTTCTTGGTCAATGGACGGTCTGGATAAATGTTGATCCAAACTTTTCCACCACGACGGATGTGACGAGTCATTGCAATACGAGCAGATTCAATCTGTCGGTTCGTGACGTATGCAGGCTCAAGTGCCTGAAGACCCCACTGGCCAAACGTGACTGCGTTTCCGCCCTTTGATGCGCCACTGCGATCTGGGTGGTGTTGCTTACGGTGCTTTACGCGACGTGGAATTAACACGACTTATGCTCCTTCTGTCGCTGCTGCGACTGGGGCTTCGGTTACTTCAGCGACCGGCGCTGCTTGTGCAGATGCTGGACGTGGAGCACGAGGAGCGCGAACTGGAGCCTTCGTTGCCCGAGCAGTAGCAGCTGCTTGCTCACGTTCAACGCGGGTACCAAGAGCTTCGCCCTTGTAAATCCATACCTTCACACCGATGCGGCCGAAAGTGGTGCGTGCTTCGTAGAAGCCGTAATCAATATCAGCGCGAAGTGTGTGCAATGGAACTCGACCTTCACGGTAGAACTCGGTGCGGCTCATTTCAGCTCCACCAAGACGACCCGAAACCTGAACTCGGATTCCTTTAGCGCCAGACTTAAGAGCACTTTGCATGCCCTTCTTCATCGCGCGACGGAATGACACACGGCTCTGAAGCTGCTCAGCAATACCCTGCGCAACAAGCTGTGAATCAATTTCTGGGTTCTTCACTTCGAGCACGTTCAACTGAACTTGCTTGCCAGTGAGCTTTTCAAGCTTGGCGCGAATCAGATCCGCTTCTTGTCCGCGGCGACCGATAACGATGCCAGGACGAGCAGTGTGAATGTCAACGCGAACGCGATCACGAGTGCGCTCAATTTCAACACGTGAAATTCCAGCGCGCTCCATACCTTCGGTCATGAGCTTACGGATTTTGACATCCTCAGCTACATAGTCGCGGTAACGCTCGCCCTTCTTCTGCGAATCTGCAAACCACTTTGAACGGTAATCCGTTGTGATGCCAAGGCGGAAGCCATAGGGGTTAATTTTTTGACCCATGTGTGAATCAGCCCTTCTTCTCTACAGACGTAACAACGACAGTGATGTGGCTTGTGCGCTTGAGGATCTGACTGGCGCGACCTTGGGCGCGCGGGCGGAATCGCTTCATGGTTGGGCCTTCATCAACAAATGCTTCGGTGACAACGAGTGTGCGAGCATCCAGACTCTGGTTGTTTGTGGCGTTGGCAATGGCGCTATCGAGCACCTTGCCAATTGGCTCACTTGCAGTCTGCGGCGCGAAGCGCAACAGAACCTGTGCCTCAGCAGCATCCATGCCGCGGATGAGGTTGATAACACGACGCGCCTTTTGAGGCGTGACGCGCACAAACTTCGCCGTGGCGCTTGCTGAACTATTAGCGGTAACCATCATGGATCCCCTTACTTCTTCTTCGACTTGCGATCGTCCTTCACGTGACCCTTAAAGGTACGTGTCGGCGCGAATTCGCCAAGCTTGTGTCCGACCATGTCTTCGGTGACGAAGACTGGTACGTGCTTGCGACCATCATGAACAGCCAGAGTATGACCGAGCATTGCGGGCGAGATGACCGAGCGACGTGACCAGGTTTTGATCACGTTCTTGGTTCCCTTTGAGTTCTGGTCATCGACTTTCTTCAAGAGATGGCCGTCGATGAACGGACCCTTTTTAAGACTGCGTGGCACTTTTCGTTACTCCTAGCGATTCTTACCGGACTTGCGGCGACGGACGATCATCTTGTCGCTTGCCTTATTGGCTGAGCGAGTACGACCTTCTGGCTTACCGTTTGGATTCACCGGATGGCGACCTCCGGAAGTCTTACCTTCACCACCACCATGTGGGTGATCGACAGGGTTCATAGCGACACCACGTACGGTTGGGCGCTTGCCCTTCCAACGCATACGGCCGGCCTTACCCCAGTTGATGTTGCTCTGCTCTGCGTTACCGACTTCGCCGATAGTTGCGCGGCAGCGAGCATCAACGTTACGGATTTCACCCGATGGCATACGAAGCTGTGCGTATGGTCCATCCTTGGCGACCAACTGAACGCTTGTTCCTGCGGAACGAGCGATCTTTGCTCCACCACCTGGGCGAAGTTCAATAGCGTGGATCACAGTACCGACTGGGATGTTGCGCAACGGCAGGTTGTTACCTGGCTTGATGTCGGCGCTTGGTCCAGTTTCGATACGGTCGCCCTGCTTCAAACGGTTCGGTGCAATGATGTAGCGCTTCTCACCGTCGGCGTAATGCAAGAGTGCAATACGCGCAGTGCGGTTTGGATCGTATTCAATATGTGCAACGGTCGCTGGTACGCCATCTTTGTCAGCACGACGGAAGTCGATGATGCGGTAGGCGCGCTTGTGGCCGCCACCCTGATGACGTGCGGTTACTCGACCTGACGAGTTACGCCCACCCTTGCTTGGCAAAGGGCGAACGAGTGACTTCTCCGGCGTAGACCGGGTGATCTCGACGAAGTCGGCAACACTTGAGCCACGACGGCCTGGTGTTGTCGGCTTGTACTTACGGATTCCCATTTTCTTCTCTGTCCTTTTCTCGCCGGTTAACTAACCGGTCCACCAAAGATGTCGATGCGGTCGCCTGCAGCAACAGTGACGATTGCGCGCTTGGTGTTGGCGCGCTTGCCAACTCCGCTACGGGTACGAATCTGCTTACCTTGACGATTCATGATGTTGACTCCAGTCACCTTCACGTTGAATACCTGCGCAACCGCAATCTTGATCTGGGTCTTGTTGGCATCGGGGTGAACGATGAATGTGTACTTGTTTTGATCGAGCAAGCCATAGCTCTTTTCAGAGATGACTGGAGCGAGCAAAATATCTCGTGGGTCTGTGATGTTCATGGTTTAGTCCTCCACCTCAGCAGACGATGCAACAGCACGAGCAGACTTGCCGCGTACTGGACCAGCAACGAATGCTTCAAATGCGGTTTTTGTGAAAACCACATCGTCTGAAACAAGAACGTCGTAGGTGTTCAATTGGTCGACTGCAATGAGGTGAACGTTGTCCACGTTGCGCAGGCTCTTCCAGCTGTTGAAATCTGTACGGTCCAAAACCACTAACACGTGCTTGCCTGTGCTGATTGATGCCAGAGCCGACAGTGCGGTTTTTGTTGAGGGAGTATCTCCAGCAACAAGTGATGAGACAACGTGTACCTGATTGTTGCGAGCACGGTCAGACAAAGCGCCGCGAAGTGCAGCTTGCTTCATCTTGCGTGGTGTGCGCTGTTCGTAGTCACGAGGTTGTGGTCCGTGAACGACACCACCACCGCGGTACTGAGGTGCACGGATCGAACCCTGACGAGCGCGACCAGTTCCCTTTTGCTTGAAAGGCTTCTTACCGGAACCACTCACTTCACCACGACGCTTCACATCGTGAGTACCCTGACGGGCAGCAGCAAGTTGACCGACAACGACTTGGTGAATCAGTGGAACATTAACCTGCACATCAAAGATGTCCGCAGGTAATTCAACTTTTCCAGCCGTCTTGCCATCTGGAGTCTTTACGTCTACTGATGTCATTACTTAGCTGCCTTTACTGCTTCGCGTAGCAAAATGATTGCGCCAACAGGACCCGGGATTGCTCCCTTAACAAGAATCAGACCCTTTTCAAGATCCACTGCTTGAATCTTGAGGTTCTGAGTCGTGGTCGTGATGCCACCCATACGGCCTGACATACGAACACCCTTAAATACGCGACCTGGTGTTGCACATGCGCCGATGGAGCCTGGCTTGCGATGGTTCTTATGCGCACCGTGTGATGCACCTACGCCATGGAAACCGTGGCGCTTCATCGTTCCAGCAAAGCCTTTACCTTTTGTTACGCCGGTGACATCGATAGTCGACCCAGCTGCAAAAGTATCTGCCCCAAGTTCTTGACCCAAGGTGTATTCAGATGCTTTGTCGTAACGCAATTCAAGTAAGTGACGACGTGGAGTAACTCCAGCGCGCGCAAAGTGTCCAAGCATTGGTTGTGTCACCTTGCGAGGATCAACTTGGCCATATGCCAACTGGATGGCGGAATAGCCATCTACTTCAGGAGTGAGAACCTGCGTAATTACGTTCGGTCCCGCCCTAACGACGGTCACCGGAACAACGTGGTTGTTCTCGTCCCATACCTGAGTCATGCCAAGCTTTTCGCCCAGCAAACCCTTCTTATCGGTAGCCATGTCTCTTCAGTCCCTACAGCTTGATCTCAATGTCGACGCCAGCAGGCAAGTCAAGACGCATAAGCGAATCAACAGTCTTTGGCGTTGGGTCGATGATGTCGATGAGGCGCTTGTGAGTACGCATCTCGAAGTGTTCGCGCGAGTCCTTGTACTTGTGCGGCGAACGGATAACGCAGTACACGTTCTTCTCGGTAGGCAGCGGCACGGGCCCGGCAACCTTCGCGCCGGTAGGCGTCACTGTTTCGACAATCTTGCGCGCCGACGAGTCAATGACTTCGTGATCGTAGGCCTTGAGCCTAATACGGATCTTTTGTCCAGCCATCTTGGCTTGACCATCCTTTTCTTTAGTTACTGCCAGATAAGTTCGTGCGGGTCTTGCATGTTGTGTCGTGTAGCGGTGACCTGACGAGCAGGCCACCGCCTCACAACAAACAGAGGTATTACTTGTTGATCTTTACAACACGTCCAGCGCCGACGGTACGACCGCCTTCACGGATTGCGAAGCGAAGACCTTCATCCATGGCGATTGGCTGGATGAGCGACACTGACATTTCAGTGTTGTCACCAGGCATAACCATTTCGGTGCCTGCAGGAAGCTTCACAACACCAGTTACGTCAGTGGTGCGGAAGTAGAACTGCGGACGGTAGTTGTCGAAGAACGGCGTATGACGGCCACCTTCATCCTTGGAAAGGATGTAGACGTTAGCTTCGAACTCAGTGTGAGGAGTAACTGAACCTGGCTTGCAAATAACCTGGCCACGTTCAATTTCTTCACGCTTGGTTCCACGAAGAAGAAGACCAACGTTTTCGCCAGCACGACCTTCGTCGAGAAGCTTGCGGAACATTTCAACACCGGTAACAGTGGTCTTGAGAACTCCTGGACGGATGCCCACGATTTCAACTTCCTCGTTCACCTTGACGATGCCGCGTTCGATACGACCAGTAACAACGGTTCCACGACCTGTGATCGTGAAGACGTCTTCAACTGGCATAAGGAATGGCTTCTCAACGTCGCGAGCTGGTGTTGGGATGTATTCGTCAACAGCTGACATGAGGTTCATGATTGACTCTGCCCACTTAGCGTCACCGTTAAGTGCTGGGAAAGCTGCAACACGAACAACTGGAATGTCATCGCCTGGGAATTCGTAGATGCTCAGGAGCTCACGAACTTCCATTTCAACGAGTTCAATAAGTTCTTCGTCATCAACCATGTCGCACTTGTTCAATGCAACAACGATCGCTGGTACGCCAACCTGACGAGCAAGTAGTACGTGCTCCTTGGTCTGTGGCATAGGGCCGTCGGTAGCAGCAACCACGAGGATTGCGCCGTCCATCTGAGCCGCGCCGGTGATCATGTTCTTGATGTAGTCAGCGTGACCTGGGCAGTCAACGTGAGCGTAGTGACGCGATTCGGTCTGGTACTCAACGTGAGCGATCGAAATCGTGATACCGCGCTGACGCTCTTCTGGAGCCTTGTCAATCTGGTCAAATGGCGTGAATGGGTTCACGTCTGGGTATGCATCGTGCAGCACCTTGGTGATGGCAGCAGTCAGCGTGGTCTTGCCATGGTCGATATGACCAATTGTGCCGATGTTGACGTGCGGTTTTGTCCGCTCGAACTTCGCCTTAGCCACTGTGGGTCCTCCTGGATCCTTGTGCTGTCAGGTGCGGTGACCTTCACCACGCCTGTTTCGTTTCTTTGGCCTGTGGGCCGTTACTCGCCCCGAACCTTCGCGACAATTTCTGTCTGAACGTTGGCTGGGACCTGGGCGTATGAGCTGAACTCCATGGAGTAGCTCGCACGTCCTTGAGTACGACTACGAAGATCTCCCACATAGCCGAACATTTCCGACAACGGAACCAGAGCACGAACTACGCGCGAGCCGAAACGCTCGTCCATAGCTTGAATCTGTCCGCGTCGAGAATTTAGGTCGCCGATGACATCACCCATGAAGTCTTCAGGGGTGGTAACTTCGACGCTCATCAATGGTTCAAGGATGACTGGACCGGCCTGACGTGCGCCGTCCTTGAATGCCTGAATACCAGCAAGTTTGAATGCCAATTCCGAAGAGTCAACATCGTGGTAAGCACCGTCAAGCAGTTCAACCTTGATGTCAACCATTGGGTAGCCAGCAAGGATGCCGTTCTGAAGTGCTTCTTGGCAACCGTTATCGACTGATGGAATGTATTCACGAGGAATGCGTCCACCAGTGATCTTGTTAACGAATTCGTAGCCGCCTGAGCCTTCGACGCCTTCAACTGGCTTGTTCGGGCCAATTGAAATCTGAACCTTAGCGAACTGTCCTGAACCACCGGTCTGCTTCTTGTGGGTGTAATCCACACGATCAACCTTCTTGGTCAAAGTCTCGCGGTAAGCAACCTGTGGCTTACCCACGTTTGCTTCCACGTTGAATTCGCGCTTCATGCGATCAACAAGAATTTCAAGGTGAAGTTCACCCATACCAGCGATGATTGTCTGCGCAGTTTCTTCGTCAGTGTGAACTCGGAATGTTGGGTCTTCATCTGAAAGACGTTGAATAGCAATACCCAACTTGTCCTGATCAGCCTTGGACTTTGGCTCAATCGCAACTTCAATAACTGGAGCTGGGAAAGTCATCGATTCCAAAACAACTGGGTTAGCTGGATCGCATAAAGTTTCGCCAGTTGTGGTGTCCTTAAGACCCATTACGGCAACGATGTCGCCAGCGCCTACTGATGCAATTTCTTCGCGCTTGTTCGCATGCATTCGGTAAATCTTGCCAATGCGCTCTTTACGTCCCTTAACAGAGTTCAAAACCTGTGAACCAGCTTCGAGGCGACCTGAGTACACACGTACGTAGGTGAGCTTTCCAAGGTGTGGGTCAGTTGCAATCTTGAATGCAAGAGCAGCAAGTGGTTCTTTGTCGTCTGGACGACGTGGAATTTCAACACTCATGTCGCTTGGCTTGTGGCCAACAACGGCTTCAACATCTAGTGGTGATGGCAGGTAGCGAATAACGGCATCAAGCATGGGCTGAACACCCTTGTTCTTGAATGCGGTTCCGGTCACGATTGGAACAGCGGTACCGGCGATACATACACGACGGATTGCATCGTGGATGTCATCTTCGGTCAGTGAATCTGCATCTTCGAAGAACTTCTCCATGAATGATTCGTCATTCTCGGCGATCTTCTCCATCATCTCTTGACGGTACAAATCAGCCTGATCTTGCAGATCGGCTGGAATATCTTCGAGTGTGTAGTCTTCGCCGATCTTTGTTTCGCCGCGCCACACCATAGCCTTCATGCGAATCAGGTCAACAAGACCAATGAAGTCGCCTTCAGCACCAATAGGAAGCTGAAGGATAAGTGGATTTGCGCCGAGGCGATCTTTAATCATGTCGATGCACATGAAGAAGTCAGCGCCGGTGCGATCAAGCTTGTTGACGAAACAGATACGAGGAACGCTGTACTTGTTTGCCTGACGCCATACCGTCTCAGACTGTGGCTCAACACCAGCTACACCGTCGAACACTGCAACGGCGCCGTCGAGTACACGCAGTGAGCGCTCTACTTCAACAGTGAAGTCAACGTGACCAGGTGTGTCAATGATGTTGATGGTGTGGTCTTTCCACATGCAGGTTGTCGCAGCAGAAGTAATCGTGATGCCACGCTCTTGTTCCTGCTCCATCCAGTCCATGGTCGCTGCACCTTCGTGCACTTCACCGATCTTGTAATTGATACCGGTGTAAAACAGGATGCGCTCAGTTGTCGTGGTTTTGCCCGCGTCAATGTGCGCCATGATCCCGATGTTGCGGACCTTGGCGAGGTCAAGCGAAGTGTCTGTAGCCACTTTTGTCTCTCTCGTCTCTTCTTCTCTAAGTCAGTTCTTGGATTACCAGCGGTAATGAGCAAAGGCCTTGTTGGACTCTGCCATCTTGTGAGTGTCTTCACGCTTCTTCACAGCGGCACCAAGGCCGTTGGAAGCATCGAGAATTTCGTTCATCAAACGTTCGGTCATGGTCTTCTCGCGACGTGCACGTGAGTAACCAACTAACCAACGAAGTGCAAGGGTGTTCGCGCGAAGTGGCTTCACTTCAACTGGCACCTGGTAGGTAGCTCCACCAACGCGGCGGGAACGTACTTCAAGTGTTGGGCGAACGTTGTCTAGTGCACGGCGAAGAGTCTGTACTGGATCAGTACCAGTTTTTTCGCGGCAACCTTCAAGGGCGCCGTAGACGATTGCTTCAGCAGTCGACTTCTTGCCATCGAGAAGAATCTTGTTCACAAGTTGGGTAACAACTGGTGACGCGTAGACCGGGTCAACGACGATTGGTCGCTTAGGAGCTGGACCTTTACGTGGCATGCTACTTCTTCTCCATCTTTGCGCCGTAGCGGCTACGAGCCTGCTTGCGGTTCTTGACACCTTGGGTGTCAAGAGCGCCGCGAATGATTTTGTAACGAACACCTGGAAGGTCCTTCACACGACCACCACGAACAAGAACGATTGAGTGCTCCTGCAAGTTGTGACCTTCGCCTGGGATGTAGGCGGTTACTTCGGTACCACTAGTCAGACGAACACGAGCAACCTTGCGAAGCGCAGAGTTCGGCTTCTTAGGTGTGGTTGTGTACACGCGTGTGCATACGCCACGACGCTGCGGGCTGCCCTTAAGAGCAGGGGTCGTGTTCTTTGAGACCTTGTCCTGTCGGCCCTTGCGGACCAACTGCTGGATTGTTGGCACTCGTACTCCTTGTATTCGTTGTTTATTCGTCTGAATGTGATCGCCGTGTGCGACCGTTCAGCCCGACCCACGAGGTCGGGCGTGTCGTCCGATTAAGCGCACAGTTACTCAACAATCTCTTCTTCAAGCGACTATCTGGCGAACACTGCGCCGACGGGGAAGCCCTAGGCATAGGTACGAGACCCAAGTTTCCTCGGGCACGAGGTCTTAATTTACCCATATCAAGGGGCTTAGGTCAAAACGAGATGACCACTTCGATCATTGTTCGGCGTGTCGTCGGCGTGTCGCGGGTTTTCACCCCAAAACCAAGAAGGCCGGGGAAATTTCCCCGACCCTCTTATTGGCTTGATTGGCTTCGCTTAGCCTCGAAAGTGTTCATGCCGGGCTTCGCTTCGCTTAGCCTCGAAAGTGTTCATGCCGGGCTTCGCTTCGCTTAGCCTCGGAACTGCCCCATGTCGTAATCGTCCAGACGAACTGCTTCGCCTGATCCGCTTCCGAAGTCGCTGTAGTCGTATGCGTCGTATGCGCTCATCTCGGCATACTTGGCGGCCTTGGCTTCTTCGGTTGGTTCGACCTTGACGTTGCGGTAACGAGGTAGACCGGTACCAGCTGGAATCAGCTTTCCGATAATCACGTTTTCCTTCAGACCAAGCAGTGGATCGCGCTTGCCGTTGATAGCAGCATCGGTCAGGACACGAGTGGTCTCCTGGAACGAAGCAGCAGACAGCCACGAGTCGGTTGCAAGTGAAGCCTTGGTGATACCCATCAGTTCTGGACGAGCTGAAGCAGCTTGACCGTTCTCGGCAACGAGACGACGGTTGTCGGCTTCGTAGACGGCACGCTCAACAAGTTCACCGGTCAAGAACGCAGAGTCACCTTGTTCAAGAATCGTTACGCGCTTAAGCATCTGACGAACAATAACTTCGATGTGCTTATCGTGAATCGATACACCCTGTGAGCGATACACCTCTTGGACTTCGTCGGTGAGGTGGATCTGTACTTGGCGTGGACCACGGATACGAAGAACTTCCTTCGGATCTGGCTTACCAACCTGAATTGGGTTACCCGCTTCAATCTGCTGACCATCTTCAACAATCAGCTTGGCGCGCTTAGAGACTGGGTACTCAAGTTCTTCGGCACCGCTATCAGGGATAACGATGACCTTCTTGGACTTGTCAGTTTCTTCGATGCGAATCCGACCAGTAGCCGCGGAAATCTGTGACAGACCCTTTGGACTACGTGCTTCGAACAATTCGACAACGCGTGGCAGACCATGAGTAATGTCTCCGGCTTCCTGTGCGGCACCACCAGTGTGGAAGGTACGCATAGTGAGCTGAGTTCCTGGTTCACCGATCGACTGAGCGGCGATGATGCCTACGGCTTCACCAATGTCAACGAGCTTGCCCGTTGCCAAGGAACGTCCGTAGCACTTTGCGCAGGTACCCTTCTTGCTTTCACAGGTAAGAACGGAGCGGACCTTGATTTCAGCAACCTTGGCCGCAACGATTTCTTCGACATCAAGAATGCCGAGGTCTTGACCAGCTGCAAAGAGCACCTTGCCATTAACCACAACATCTTCAGCCAAACAACGTGATGCGATTGACGTATCGAGATGCTGCTCAACTGAACCATCTGCAGACAGCAATTCCTTCATCAGACCGCGATCGGTTCCGCAGTCTTCTTCACGGATGATGACATCCTGTGAAACGTCAACCAGACGACGAGTCAAGTAACCCGAGTCAGCGGTACGAAGCGCAGTATCAGCAAGACCCTTACGAGCACCGTGAGTCGAAATGAAGTACTCAAGTACTGACAAGCCTTCACGGAAGTTGCTCTTAATAGGACGAGGAATAATCTCACCCTTCGGGTTAGCCACAAGGCCACGCATACCTGCGATCTGGCGAATCTGAAGCATGTTGCCTCGAGCACCAGAATTAACCATCATCCACACAGGGTTGGTATCAGGGAAGTTCTCGGTCATAGCCTCGGCCACCTTGTTGGTGGTGTCGGTCCATACTTCGATCAGTTCCTGGCGACGCTCGGAGTCTGCAATCAGACCACGTTCGTACTGCTTTTGGATCTTGTCTGCAGAAATTTCTGCTTCTTCAAGCAACCGAGCCTTAGCAGCCGGAGCCACAACGTCGGAGAACGCAATCGATACGCCTGAACGGGTTGCCCAGTGGAAGCCCTTATCCTTCAACGAGTCAAGAGTCGCAGCAACCTGCACCTTGGTGTAACGCTCTGCGAGATCGTTAACGATTTCGCCTAGACGTGACTTCTTTACTTCTTCGTTGACGTATGGGTAATCATCTGGAAGCGCTTCATTAAATGTTGCGCGACCAAATGTAGTTTCAATAATTTGCGTGCTGGCGTCAGCACCCATCTTGGTAACAACATCGGCGATGCGAATCTTGATGGAGGACTGCAATTCGATTTCGTGCTTATCGAATGCCATCTGCGCTTCAGCAACAGATCCAAATACTCGACCTTCACCCTTGCCCGCAACTTGACCGCGAGTAAGTGAGTAAAGACCCAACACCATGTCTTGGGTTGGTGAGGTTACTGGACGACCGTTTGCTGGCGAAAGAATGTTGTTTGTCGACAACATCAACACGCGTGCTTCAGCCTGAGCTTCTGCAGACAACGGAACGTGCACAGCCATCTGGTCACCGTCGAAGTCAGCGTTGAACGCTGTACATACGAGTGGGTGAATCTGGATTGCCTTACCTTCGATCAGTTGTGGTTCGAAAGCCTGGATACCCAAACGGTGAAGCGTCGGTGCCCGGTTCAACAGAACTGGATGCTCGGTGATTACTTCTTCAAGCACATCCCACACAACTGAACGCTGACGTTCAACCATGCGCTTTGCGCTCTTGATGTTCTGAGCGTGGTTCAAATCAACCAAGCGCTTCATCACGAACGGCTTGAACAGTTCCAGAGCCATCTGCTTAGGCAGACCACACTGGTGCAGTTTGAGCTGAGGACCAACAACGATGACCGAACGACCTGAGTAGTCAACGCGCTTTCCGAGCAGGTTCTGACGGAAACGACCTTGCTTACCCTTGAGCATGTCGGACAGCGACTTCAATGGTCGGTTACCTGGTCCAGTAACTGGACGGCCACGACGACCATTGTCGAACAACGCATCTACAGATTCCTGCAACATACGCTTTTCGTTGTTGACGATAATTTCTGGAGCGCCAAGATCAAGCAAACGCTTCAAACGGTTGTTGCGGTTGATCACACGACGGTAAAGGTCGTTGAGGTCAGAAGTCGCAAAGCGGCCACCATCAAGCTGAACCATTGGGCGCAGGTCTGGCGGGATAACGGGAACAGCATCAAGCACCATGGCTGCAGGTGATGTACCTGTTGACATGAATGCATTAACAACCTTCAGACGCTTCAGCGCGCGGGTCTTCTTCTGGCCCTTGCCGTTAGCGATGATGTCCTTAAGTTTTTCAGCTTCAGCTGGAAGATCGAAAGTTTCGAGGCGTGCCTTAATTGCAGCAGCGCCCATTCCACCCTTGAAGTAACGGCCAAAACGGTCACGCATTTCGCGGTACAACATTTCGTCGCCTTCAAGGTCCTGAACCTTCAAAGTGCGGAAACGATCAAATACCTTGTTCAGGCGATCGATTTCGCTGTCAGCCTTTTTACGAATCTGCGCGATTTCGCGTTCGCCGGATTCACGAACTTTGCGCTTGATGTCACTCTTGGCGCCTTCACCTTCGAGTTCAGCCAGGTCGGCTTCCATCTTCTTGTGACGTTCGTCAATAGCCTTGTCGCGCTTCTTGGTCAGCACATTGCGATCTTCATTGAGCTTGGCTTCCAAGCTTGGAAGATCTTCGCGACGAGTTGCCTCATCAACTGATGTGATCATGTAAGCAGCGAAGTAAATGACCTTTTCAAGATCCTTTGGAGCAAGATCAAGTAAGTAACCCAGGCGTGATGGAACACCCTTGAAGTACCAGATGTGTGTTACTGGTGCAGCAAGTTCGATGTGACCCATGCGCTCGCGACGGACCTTCGAGCGAGTGACTTCAACGCCACAACGCTCACACACGATGCCCTTGAAACGTACGCGCTTGTACTTACCGCAGTAACATTCCCAGTCGCGTGTTGGACCGAAGATCTTTTCGCAAAACAGACCATCGCGCTCAGGCTTGAGCGTGCGGTAGTTGATTGTCTCTGGCTTCTTAACTTCGCCATGTGACCACGTACGAATGTCATCTGCGCTAGCAAGACCGATTCGCAATTCGTCGAAGAAATTGACGTCAAGCACTTTGTTTTCCTCTATCTCTTAGAAAGTTTTTGTTTCGTCGTCTCTAACCAGCGGTTAGAGTTCTTCGACACTGAGCGACTCACGGCGCGACAGGTCGATTCCAAGTTCTTCAGCGGTACGGAAGACTTCTTCAGCGGTATCGCGCATTTCAATTGCGGTACCGTCGCTCGAAAGAACTTCCACGTTTAGACACAAAGACTGCATCTCCTTAACCAAAACCTTGAATGATTCAGGAATACCTGGCTCAGGAATGTTCTCGCCCTTAACGATTGCTTCGTACACGCGAACGCGGCCGAGAACATCGTCAGACTTAATGGTCAGCAGTTCTTGCAG
>JBAXRV010000005.1:0-46561 GCA_037131045.1 Actinomycetes bacterium | reverse complement strand
CCATTAGCCTAGTAATCAGGCAGCGGCAATGCATTCGTTTGATTCTGACTTAACGGACCTCATTTTTAGTTACATGCGAGAGCGACTCGCAATGCCCGAGGTGCCACTTGATAATCCGGGCGACGCCGATGATGTGCAAGTTGCGTTGCAAGGATTGCTCCGCGCACAAGGAAATTCTCCTGCCGAAGTCATGAAGATATATGACGAAGTCATTTCGCGCACGGTCATCTCAGCAGATAGTCCTCGTTTCCTGGCTTTCATTCCGGCTGCCCCCACAAAAGCCGCATTGCTGTTTGACATGGTTGTATCGTGTGCAAGTTTGCAAGCTATCTCGTGGCTTGAAGCTGCTGGCGCAGTGGCTGCAGAAAATCAAGTGTTGCGCTGGATGTCAGACCTTGCAGGATTGCCAGAGTCTGCAGGTGGAACTTTTGTATCAGGTGGATCTGCGGCTAACTTAGCTGCGCTTACTGTTGCTCGAGATATTGGTCGACGTGCGCTTGGTGGCAAAGTTCCCGTGCGAATCGCCGTGAGTGATCAGGTACATTCATCGAATCGTAATTCACTTTCCATTCTGGACATTGAGCCTCTCGTTGTGCCGTGTGCTGATCATCGGATGACAGGCGCTGATCTGCAGCGCGCGTTAGATCAGGACACTTCGGGCATTCCCGTTGTGGGCGTTGTCGCAACTGCCGGAACCACGAACGCTGGAATTGTTGATGACCTTGAAGGAATAGGTGCCATTGCGCAGGCTAGAGGAATGTGGTTCCACGTCGATGCCGCGTATGGTGGCGCGGCATTGTTGGCACCAAGTGTGCGCGAAAGATTTCGTGGAGTTGAACATGCCGATTCCATCACAATGGATCCGCATAAGTGGTGGTTTTCGCCGTTTGATGTGGCAGCCATCATTTATCGCAATCCACAATTGGCAAAGTCAGTTCATGAACAAAAGGCGTCATACCTCGAAGTGCTGCATGAGCATGGTGACAATGACTGGAATCCAACGGATTATGCCTACCACTTAACGCGACGAGCTCGCGGTTTACCCTTGTGGTTTTCAGTTTCAGTCAATGGAACCGATGCCTATCGTGACGCAGTAGAACACTCCCTAGCCCTGACACGAGAAGTTGCTAACTACATACGTGAGTCAGAAGAACTAGAGCTAGTTCTCGAACCAACTTTGTCTGTTGTTTTATGGCGACGTAAGGGATGGACTTCGAAAGATTACGAGCGAATGCAAAATGTTCTCATCGAACAACAAATCGGATTCGTTACCCCCAGCTTGTGGCTAGGGGAATCAGTCGGTCGCTTTGCGTTTATACATCCGCACACGACACTTGACATGGTTAAAGAAATTCTTGATGTTGTCGTGAACCTTGGCTAGGCAGTGGAACTAGGCGTCAGCAATATCGAGCAGAGTAGTGCCGCTCGGAACTGTGGTGCCGATTTCAGCGTTGAGGTTTTTCACAACACCGGACTTATGAGCCGTTAACGGTTGCTCCATCTTCATGGCCTCGAGTACAACAACGAGGTCACCTTGGGCGACGGTTTGTCCTTCGGTTACAGCAACCTTCACAATGGTGCCTTGCATTGGTGCGGTAACGGAATCACCACTTGCTTGACCGCCTGCCTTCTTGGCACGCTTCGTCGGCTTCTTAGCGCTAGAACCACCTGATCCAGAACCTAGCGACAGGTTCGCGGGCAGAATCACTTCAACTCGGCGACCGTTCACTTCAACGGTGATTGGAGTACGTTCTCCAGCATCACTATCTGCTTGCGAGTTGCCAGAATACGCAGGGATTGTGTTGTTGAACTCGGTTTCAATCCATCGTGTGTGAACCTTGAATGGCTGATTTGGGTCAGCAGGAGCAAAATCTAAGTCGCTGACTACAGCACGGTGAAATGTGAGTGCCGTTGCAATTCCTTCAATCTGAAATTCAGCCAATGCACGCCGTGAGCGTTCGATTGCTTCTTGACGATTGCGACCAGTCACAATGAGTTTTGCAAGGAGCGAGTCAAAGTTGCCACCGATTACATCGCCTTCAACAAAACCGCCATCAAGCCGGATGCCAGGGCCACTTGGTGGGTTCCACACAGTCAAGGATCCCGGGGCAGGTAAGAATCCTCGACCGGGATCTTCGCCATTGATGCGGAATTCAATACTGTGTCCGCGCAGCACTGGGTCGGTGTAGCCAAGAGCTTGACCCTCAGCGATACGGAACTGTTCGCGCACTAGATCGATGCCAGCGACTTCTTCAGTAACCGGATGTTCCACCTGCAGACGAGTATTGACCTCGAGGAATGAAATCGTCCCGTCTAAACCAATCAGGAACTCGCAGGTTCCTGCACCAACATATTTGGCTTCCTTAAGAATTGCTTTGCTTGATGAGTACAACTCGTCAATTTGTTGCTGACTCAGGAACGGAGCTGGGGCTTCTTCGACGAGTTTTTGATGGCGGCGCTGCAGTGAGCAGTCGCGAGTAGAGACAACAACAACATTGCCATATTCATCAGCAAGGCACTGGGTTTCAACGTGCCGCGGGTTGTCCAAGTAACGTTCGACGAAACATTCGCCACGACCAAAAGCGGCAACTGCCTCGCGGACAGCTGATTCAAACAGCTCAGGAATCTCTTCTAGATTGCGAGCAACTTTGAGGCCGCGGCCACCACCACCGAAGGCTGCCTTGATTGCAATCGGCAGTCCGTTTTCCCGGGCAAAGTCCACAACTTCTGTGGCATTTTGGACAGGGTCTGCAGTGCCTTTAACTTGCGGTGCACCAGCTTTGGCAGCAATGTGGCGGGCAGAAACTTTGTCGCCCAAATCTCTGATTGCTGCAGGGGGCGGGCCAATCCAAATTAATCCTGCATCGATAACGGCTTGAGCAAAATCGGCATTTTCAGAAAGGAATCCATAGCCAGGATGTACCGCGTTGGCGCCAGACTTTCGAGCTGCATCGATGATCTTGTCGATGACGAGGTAACTTTCTGCGGCAGTGGAACCACCGAGCGCAAAAGCAACATCAGCAACCGATACGTGCGCAGCATCGCGATCAGGATCTGCGTACACCGCAATGCTCTTGATGCCCGCATCCTTGCAGGCGCGGGCAACACGAATCGCGATTTCGCCACGATTGGCGATCAGAACTGACGTGATTTTCCGGCTCATGGGAAGCGACTCCTATCTACGTGGTTAAGTCTATTGGTTAGCCGTTTGTGGCTTACGGTGTGTTCCAGAGTGAGTGCCAGGCGATGCCCATCTCGTGGGTGAATGTGCGCAGCAGATTGAGTGAGATACCACCAACGGCTGGGCCATCACCATCCATCCGCTCAATATATGCTGCGCTACGACCTTCATGAGTGAAGCCACCAGCAACAAAAAGCGGTTCACCAGTTGCCACGTAGTGGGTAATCTCTTCGTCGCTGACGTCGGCGAAATGGACACGGGCACCTGCAACGCCAGTTCTAGTTTGGCCAGTGACAGTGTCATGCACCCAGTGCCCAGTGTGTAAATATCCGGACTTACCGCGCATCGCGGTCCAACGAGCAATTGCATTCTGAGCTGTTTCAGGTTTTCCGTAAGACTGACCCTCAAACTCGAGCATTGAGTCTGCAGCAATGATTAATAAATTGCTGACATCAGTTGCTGTGACATGTGCGGCCACAGCTTCGCCTTTTGCTGTGGCTAGGGCGACACACAAGTCTGGTGTGGCGATCGGGGAAAGCTGCGCTTCAATAGCATCTTCGTCGACGTGACTGACTTGCACGATGGGGACAATGCCGCTTGCACTCAGTAATGAGTAACGCGATGCCGAGGCCGATGCCAAGAGAACGGTGCGTGACATATCGACTAAAGCGGCAACGCTGAACGACGCCATGCATTGACGCCATGCATTACTGGTTTGCGAATTGCACGATGAGGTGCGTTCCACTCAGGTGACACACGAGAGCGTTGTGTGGAACGGTTCTGTGCGATTGCGGCATTCAACACCACGACCAACGCAGCGATTTCCTCAGCAGTCACATCGCCTTTAACAATCTTGAGTGATTCCGCATCAAGGAAATTACTCATAGTGGAATATTTCCATGCTTCTTCGGTGGCAAAGTTTGGCGCTTTCCACGCAGACTGCGCAAGGCACGGGTAACAATGACTCGAGTTTCATGTGGCAAGATCACGCGATCAATGTAGCCGCGTTCAGCCGCCAAGTAGGGGTTAGCAAATTTGTCATCATATTCAGCCATGAGGCGAGCCCGCTCAGCGTCTTTATCAACGGCTTCAGCTAATTCTTTGCGGTACAGAATGTTGACCGCGCCTTGTGCACCCATAACCGCAATTTGGGCACTAGGCCACGCCAAGTTGATGTCAGCACCAAGGTGCTTGGAACCCATCACGTCGTAGGCGCCGCCATAAGCCTTACGGGTAATGATGGTGACTAGTGGAACGGTGGCTTCCGCGTAGGCGTAAAGCAGCTTTGCACCGCGACGAATAATCCCTTGCCATTCTTGATCGGTGCCAGGAAGAAATCCCGGAACGTCCACGAATGTCAGAATTGGGATGTTGAAGGCATCGCAGGTGCGCACAAAACGTGCTGCTTTTTCGCTTGCGTCAATATCTAATGTGCCAGCGAACTGCATAGGTTGGTTTGCAACTACTCCAACTGGGCGTCCTTCGACGCGACCGTAGCCTGTGATGATGTTTGGCGCAAACATCGCCTGTACTTCAAGGAAATCTTCGTCGTCGAGTACTTCTTCAATGACGCGGTGCATATCGTACGGCTGGTTAGGCGAGTCAGGTATCAACGTATCGAGCGTGCGATCGGCATCTGTGATTTCAAGATCGGCTTCAACATCAAAGAATGGAACCTCGTCCATATTGTTACTTGGCAAGTATGAGAGTAACGAGCGCGCATAATCAATCGCATCATCTTCATCGTGCGCCATGTAGTGAGCCACGCCAGATTTCGTGTTGTGAGTGCGTGCTCCACCAAGTTCTTCGAATTCAACTTCTTCGCCGGTAACGGTCTTAATCACGTCAGGTCCAGTAATAAACATGTGTGAGGTTTTATCCACCATGATGATGAAGTCAGTCATAGCGGGTGAATACACGGCACCGCCAGCACATGGACCAAGGACTAGAGAAATCTGCGGGATAACACCGGAAGCGTGCGCATTGCGCTTAAAGATTTCGGCATAGAGCCCAAGAGATACGACGCCTTCTTGAATTCGCGCGCCGCCGGAATCATTAATCCCGATGATTGGCACACCAGTTTTCAGTGCAAGGTCCATCACCTTGCAAATCTTTTCACCAAAGACCTCACCCAACGAACCACCGAATACTGTGAAGTCCTGCGAGAAGACACACACGGAGCGACCGTCGATGGTTCCATAACCTGTAATGACACCATCGCCGTAAGGACGCGATTTTTGCATGCCGAAATTATGTGATCTGTGACGAGCAAGACCATCGATTTGTTGGAACGAACCTTCATCAAGCAATCGTTCGATGCGCTCCATCGCGGTGAGCTTGCCCTTTGCATGCTGCTTATCAATAGCATCTTGGCGGCGGCTCGTTGCTTGGTCTCGCCGGTGCTTCAAATCGGCAATTTTGCCTGCGGTCGTATGAATATCAATCGCGGGGCTGTGGTTGTCAGAATTCACCTGCAGGTACCTTTCGTCATGCTCTTTCGTCTACCCTAGCGAGGTGGAATCATTTGCGACGAAAGCGTCTCGCAGTTCGCTGCGTCCCGAGTTGATTTTGCAGGATTTAGCGCAGTCTGGTCAGGTTGACGTACTGCTCGAGGCGCACGACAGTGTCGGATCAACAAACGACCTGGTTTTGGCACACCGTGATGAGATTCGAGCGGGCCGGGTAGTCGCAGTGACGGCCGACGAACAGGTCGCAGGCAGAGGTCGATTAGATCGTCAGTGGTCGAGTCCATGGGGTGCAGGTGTTGCCCTGTCGCTAGGAATTGATTCGCAGCTAGTCACTCATGTAGCTACGAGTGTTCCGCTCGTCGTTGGACTTGCAGTGACACAGGCACTTGCTGAGTGCGGAGTTACTGCGCAGGTGAAGTGGCCAAATGATGTTCTCCTTGAAGGCTACGTACCGGGCAAAGTTGCCGGTGTGTTAGTGCAGTACGTCAACGATGTTTTCGTTATCGGAATTGGCATCAATTGCACTCTTACGCGCGAGGAGCTTCCAACAGAAATGGCAACCTCATTGTCCTTAGCTGGGCACACGATTGCTCGAGAAGAACTGATTGCCCGCGTTATCGAAAGAGTGTGCGTTCTTCTGATGTCTCCTCTTGAGTGGAGAACAAAGTATCGTGCTGCCAGCGCAACCCTGGGACGCGATGTCACAGTTACGGTCAGCGGTGATCGCCAACTCGTTGGGCGCGCAGTTGATGTATTACCTGATGGATCACTGACATTGGAGTCAGCCGGTGAAACTATTCAGGTGACCCTTGGCGACGTCGAACAACTTCGTACGGTTAATTAAGCGCCTACCAAAGGCACTTAAAGCAAAAAATACTTGCTTATAGAAATGTTATGGCGCAAGCACTGAGATTTCTTCAGCAAGATCAGGCGCTGAATCTAGAAATACCCACTTGCGATAACTCCAGAACCGAAAAGCAGTTCCAAATACAAGACCAAAAATATTTGCGCTGATGTTGTCAGCAATGGGGCTTGTCAGATGCATGCCGTAGTGCGAAATCCACAGGCAGCTGAGGGCAATAATCATCCCGAACCCGTTGAGCAATAAAAACAATAGATATTCACGGCGAAAAGACGTGCGCTGGCGATGACGAAATGCCCAGTGTCGATTGCCAAAGTAGGCCCAGGTGGTTGCGATTGCGGTACTGATAACTTTTGCGGTCAGTGGCTTTTCGAACAAAATGCCTTCTCCGCCATGGAACCGCAAGATATTGAATGTTGATACATCGATTACGTACGCGATGGCACCGACAAGTCCAAACTTCATTAATTCGGACTTAATGCGGCCAATCATGGCGGAAACGTTCATGACCTCAGAGTAGCCTGAATTGTTCTCGGGCTGATGTGTCGCACCGTGTGGGATAGATTAGTGCCTGCAGACTCGGTCGCACAGCGTAGATATCTAGATTACGTCAGGAGGTGGATTTCAGTGGGTCAACGAATTCTTGTTGTCGATGATGATCCTTCGATTTCTGAAATGCTCGGTATTGTCCTACGCGCTGGAGGCTTCGAGGCGTATTTCTGCTCCGATGGTGACAAAGCAATGGATGCATTCCATGCTTGCAACCCTGACTTGGTGCTCTTGGATCTAATGCTTCCTGGTCGCGATGGCATTGAAATTTGTCGAGCGATACGCGAGGAAAGCGGTGTCGCGATTGTGATGCTGACTGCGCGAAGTGACTCGCAAGACATCATTACTGGCCTTGAGTCTGGTGCTGATGACTACATCGTTAAGTCGATGGCCAAAAACGAAGAGCTCATCGCCCGAATCCGTGCCCGGCTTCGTAAAATCGATTATCCGACTGGCCAAGATATTCGTATCGGTGATATTACGATTGACGTGGCGGGCCATACAGTGCGACGCGGAAATGAATCCATCGCGCTGACAGTTTTAGAATTCAAGTTGCTTACTACATTGGCCAGAAATCCTTGGCAGGTTTTTACCCGCGAAGTACTTCTTGAAGAAGTGTGGGAATACCGCCACGCTGCTGATACTCGATTAGTTAACGTCCACGTGCAACGATTACGCGCAAAGGTAGAGCTCGATCCCGAACGTCCCGAAATAGTTGTAACAGTGCGAGGCGTTGGATACAAAGCGGGATCTGTGTAATTGTTTCTTGACTCCTGGCGATCTAAATGGCGCCGAAACCTCCAACTGCGTTTGGTCACCATCACGCTGCTGCTATCGACTGCCATCCTTGCGTTAGTCGGAGCGATTCTGCTCAATCGAGTAACAACAGGATTACTTCAAGCAAAAGAGCGCTCGTCCTTGACCGAGGCGACCTCGGCTCGAGATGAAGTGCAGCGGCTACTTAATGCCACGGATACTACGTTGGGGTCACCTAATTCCACGCGCTTGGTGGACTCAGTCATTACGGCGCTGGCTGTGCGCTCTGGATCACCGGGGTTGTTTGATGCACTTTTCCTGAGTGACCCAACGCTGGTTGGTCAGCCAGAACGCGGGACAAAACTTGTTGCCGAAGTCTCTGTCCCACTGTCGCTTCGAGCTGCTGTGCGTGAAAATCAACAGCAAGCTTGGCAGTACACCTCAATTTTTTATGAAGATGGATCCTCAGTGCCAGGCATTGCAGTGGGTGCACCTGTCAATGTTCCACGGATTGGACAATACGAACTCTATTTATTGTTCCCGCTCAACTCAGAGCAAGGAACACTTGACTTGGTGCGAAGCACAGTATTTTTCGTTGGACTTATTTTGCTTCTGGGATTGGGTGCATTGGTGGGGCTAGCAACGGCTCGAGTCACTGTTCCCGTCCGAGAAGTAGCCCTTGTTGCCGAAGATTTAGCCTCTGGAAATCTTGATCGCCGATTAGATGTGCGCGGTGAGGATGATTTAGCAATTCTGGCTGCCTCATTCAATGCCATGGCGAATAGTTTGCAGAGTCAAATTGTGCGGCTCGAGACCCTTTCGACTATCCAGCAGCAATTCGTATCGGACGTATCGCACGAACTTCGAACTCCATTGACGACCGTGCGCATGGCAAGCGAAATGATTTACGATGCCAGAGGAACTTTCGAGCCAGCTATGGCTAGGTCAGCGGAGTTACTACGTAATCAAGTTGAACGATTCGAAGTATTGCTCACAGACTTACTAGAGATAAGCCGGTTTGATGCAGGCGTGTCAATTGTCGACGCCACAACTGTCGATGTTCAGGCGTTACTGATATCTGTGACTGACGAGTACGCGGAGATAGCTACAAACCATGGAACACATTTCGAGCTTCTCATTCCAAACGAATCGGTGTTTATCGAAGCTGATGGGCGAAGAGTGAGTCGTGTCGTGCGAAATCTTGTAGTGAATGCAATTGAGCACTCAGAGAGTAAGCCAGTACGGTTGTGCTTGCGTGAAACTGTCGATGCCATCTCTATCGGTGTTCGTGACTTTGGCCAAGGAATAGCACCAGAAGACTTAGAACGAGTTTTTGCTCGGTTCTGGCGCGCCGACCCAGCTCGTCAAAGAACTCTTGGTGGGACAGGTTTGGGGTTAGCAATTTCTGCCGATGATGCGCACTTGCATGGTGGAACTATTGAAGTGTGGGGTGCACCCGGATTAGGCGCCCACTTCGTCCTGACACTTCCGCGTTCGATTGACCGCCCATTTGAGCATCCGGCTATCCAGGTGGTTGACGATGCATAAGGTTCTGTGTTTAGTGCTGACAGCGGGGTTGCTCTGCGGATGTGCAGCGATACCGACGAATAGTGATGTGCACCTAGGTCAAACAGTCACGACAGATCTCACGTCGCAGTTTATTCGCGTGATCGCCCGGCCACCGGTTGCTGGCATGAGTCCCGATGTGCTGTTACAAGGGTTTCTAGATGCCTGTGCGGATTCATCGGATGATTTTCGAATTGCTCGGCAGTATCTGTCATCAGGTGTGAGTACTAATTGGAATCCAAGCACTGGGATTCAAGTTTACGATTCTACAAAAATGCAAATCACTGCAGTTGGTCGAGACTTCCAAATTTCCGCGCCACTGGACAGTGCGATTTCATCAAGTGGTCACCGAACGGTTACGCCTGCATTATCGGATGTGAGTGCACATTTTCAGGTTTCGAAAAACGAAAATGGTGAATGGCGTATCAGCCAGTTACCTAATGGATTGCTCTTGACGCGAGGTGACGTGGAACGTGGCTTCAGACCGGTCCCAGTATATTTCCTGAATCCAACAAGCGAACTTCTAGTGGCTGACACTGTCTTGCTGCCCACGTCATCTCCGGGTGCAGCCACCATACTTGTTAAAAATTTGCTCAGTGGTGCACCATCTGACTTAGCTGGGGGTGTGCGAAATGCATTTCCACTTGGCACAAAGCTCACGTATGGCTCAGTTCCGGTAAGCGCTGGTGTGGCACAAGTTGATTTATCCGTGGATGTATTAGCAGCAAGTAAGTTGTCACGACAGGAGATGTCTGCCCAGTTGATCTGGACTCTCACGAGCTTGCCGAATGTTTCCTCAGTACAAATCACAGTCTCTGGACAGCAATTAACAGTGCCCGGTGTTCCCGCTCTGCAGACTGTTGCAAATTGGGAGAAATTTAATCCACGCCCAACTGATTCAGGAAGTCGACTTCATGCGGTGATTGGGTCGCAGGTGGTGGCACTCTCCAATGGGAAGCCGCAGGTAGTGGCGCAGATTCAATCTAACGTCGCCACGAGCCTTAGCAACGCTGCGTCATCGCAAAGCGGTAAAGTGTTCGCCGGAGTACTAGTTGATGGGAAATCACTCGTAGCAAATTTCCAGACTCCAAACTCATTGACGGTCGTGATGACAGGTGAAGCGCTATCGGAACCCACTTTTGATTCAAATGACAACATCTTGATTGCCGATTTTGGTCGCGGCCTTAGAGTGATTTCTGCGGATGGTATGCAGCATTCGATTCCTCTTGATAGCAATCTGATTGGTTCGGCAAACGATGTGCGCGGATTGGTTGTCGCACCTGACGGGGTCAGAGTCGCCCTAGTGTTCGCCAATGGTGCCACGGATACTCTCGCGGTAGGTTCACTCATTCGCACTCAAGATTCGCTTCGCATAGTCGATGTGCATCGTGTCGAATATCAGTTGACGAGAATACGTGATGTTGTTTGGAAGGACCCGTTGACTCTTGCGGTCTTAGGTGCGCAAGGTGCAGGAGGACAGCAGTTGTATACCGTAGGAATCGCTGACGGGAAAATCATTTCCACAAATGCCCCGATAGGTGCTCAGTCACTTGCAGTAGATCAGAAAGGCACAACAGTTCTCGGAGTAGTTGATGCTACTAGAGCATCAATTATGAAAATAGTTTTTGGGCAGTGGACCGTAGTTGATCAAGGTGCATCACCTTTCTACGCTCGCTGATCTGATGCCCCTTTGGGGAGTAATTGTTAATCCACATCACAGAGCCATAAAGGTGTCTTTGCACGCACATGTGCAAACATCGCACCCGAAGTAGTTTCTGTCGTATGTCAATTCTGCGTAAATTTCTGGTTACACCGCGGTGCATAGGTTGTAGTGCGGTAGGTATTTCGCTTTGTCCACTCTGCACATCAACAATTAACCCAGTGCACATGCCCCAGTTCGCGAGTTTCGCACTGCACGTTGATGAAATTATGGGCGCGGGACCTTATGACGGTTGGTTACGACAAAGCATCATCGACTACAAAAATGGTCAGCGGGAAAAGTTAGAAGGACTAGGACAGCTTCTCAATGCGCTATTAGCGCAACGCGCTCCGGTGCTCGTAGTGCCAATCCCAAGCTCGTATGCCAAAGTTCAACTCCGGGGTTTTGATACAGTCGCTGATCTTGCTCGCGAGGCAACGGCTGGCACAAGTCACAGCCTTGGCATAGACGTCTTACAGTTCACGCGAGAAGTGACTGATCAAGTTGGACTATCACAAAGGCAACGCAGACTAAACCTCATCAATTCCATGAGATGCAACCGTCTTGTGCCACCGGTGGTGTGCGTTATTGATGATGTCATCACTACTGGTGCCACGATGTCGGCTGCAGCAGTAGCGCTGCGTAGAGCAGGTGCCCAAAGGGTTTTTGCACTTTCGTTATGCGTTGCAGCAAAGTCAGGTTAGCGTTAGACACGGCACCCACCCGGGTCCGTGATTGCACAGCAGAGCAATTCTTCGAAGTTGGTTTGCTGCTAGCCGATGCCAGCCGCAGGCAAAGCGGTCCACGTAAGGCGATTTATTCGCTGAGCACGGTGCGGTTTAGAAGTAAGTCCTGCCTCGCCGGTATTCACGATGTTTACCGTCAACGGGAGAAGACTATTAGTGGCAACAAGCTGCGAGAGTTTCAGCAGGCGAATGTGGGGTCGAAAATCAGGTCGGACGGGTGGGTGTCTCTTTGTTCTCGTAGCAAGAAATAGTCACTACGAATTTGAGCGGCCACACTTTATTGCACTCGAGTCACGGCTTTGTTGAGTTGTGCTTTTGCCGAATTGGGGATTACCGCATCCACACGAATTGTGTCGGCAGCAATCCAAGTGGCCGCGCGACGAAGCGCCTGCGCCACTGCGTCAATGTCATCCGTGGTTGGCTTCTTGCCACTTTCAAACGTCACAGTTTTTGCCACCAGAGTAATTTCTCGCCCTTGCTTTTCTCGACCAGGATCTACGCGCGCAATAAGTTTCTTGTTGTGTAGCACGGGCATTGCAAAATACCCATATACACGCTTTGGCGCGGGGGTATAGGCCTCAAGCCGGTAATTCATGTCAAAGAGCCGGGCAACACGTTCGCGATGCCACACCAAAGAATCAAAGGGTGAGAGCAACGTAGTTGTTGAATTACTGTGCAACTTTGCATTGGTTAACTGTTTCAAAAGGTTCGGAGCAGCAAAGGTAGCATCGCTCCAGCCTTCAACCTGTACTGGAATGAAAAGTTTCTCTTCCACCAATTGCGACACCAGGGCAGTCACATGTTTTCGATTCGTGTGCCAACCTGTCAGTCTGTGAACATCGATGAGATCGCTCAGTGTGCCAACGCCTAACGTACGAATGGAATCTAGCAACAATGCTCGGACGCAGTCATCATCACTAGGACCCATGACACCACGTTGTGTAATCCAGGTCGGATTACTCAGTAAGTAAGCAGGAATTGCATTTTGAGTTAGCGAGTAGATCCGGCGCCAACTAGTACGTTGCGTACACACAACCTCACCAATGGCGAGCAACCATTCAAGAGCTTCTTTGGTTTCTGACCAGTCCCACCAGTCACCGCCCTTTTTAGCACCGCCAAGGTCAGTTGCAGTGGCCTGCTGATCTTTCAATCGGGCTTTCACATCGTTGATTGTCTTGGCGCTGGGCATGTTGTTCCATGTTCCGCGCTTTTCTAGAAATCCTCTACGACGGGTAGCAAAATTGGGAAACATCTCGATTGGCAGAATGCATGCAGCATGAGACCAGTACTCAAATGTATGTGCTGGTTGCGCCCACAGAACTGATTCGACTTGTTGGCGACTTACGCCATCAGTTCGGGCATAATGCACGAGTTCGTGAGATCGGGCCAGAGTCGAAATGGTGTCTAGCTGCACTGCTCCTAGAGAAGTTAAGACAGATTTCACATCACGCATTGATGACTTTTGAGGAGTGTCAACAAGACCTTGAGCATTGAGCGCAAGAGTTTTGGCATCGTCAAGCGAAAGTTGCACAGTCACGCAGTTACTCGCTTACTGGCCGTATGTAGTTGTCCCCCGAATGTGTGCACAGGACGTAGTGCAGGTGCGACATAGGGCTCCTTGGGCAATTTGCACCCCACTAGAGTGGCAGGTACACGTCAGTCTAAAGGGTGCATTAATGGCAAAGCGGTCCGGCAAGCACATTGATGCTTCGTTATCAGTGTGGCCGCAAGCATTCCCTTTAGTCGCATTTTCTTTGATGTTGCGCCCTCTTGTCACATCTGTCGGTCCTGTGCTTCCTGAAATTCGTAGTGAGCTCGGCCTATCTGCAACGCAGGCAAGTTTGCTCACCGTATTGCCGGCAATTTGTTTTGCGATTGGTGCGTTTTATACACCTCGACTCTTGACCAAACTCAGTCCGAATCGTGCAGCCACACTCGCGTTATTTCTCATGCTCATCGGTGGAAATGTGCGCTTAGTGTCCAATGTCAACATTTTGCTCATTGGAACAGTGGTGTGTGCATCGGGTGCCGCCATCGGAAATATTCTTGGTGGCCTCATCGCCAGACGAGATTTTCCAAAACGGATTGGTCTTGTCATGGGCCTTTACGTGGGGGCAATGTCGATTTCATCGTCGACAGCAGCACGTATTAGTTTTCCGTTGTCACAATATTATGGAACATGGAAAGTTTCCCTAGGTGTGTGGGCAAACATGTCCGTCATTGTTCTTCTTATTTGGGTGATCAGCCAACGTAGGCACCAAGATAACCGACCAATGGCTACCCGTAGTTCGTATCGACACATTGCGAAAAACAAAATGGCCTGGTGGTTAGTGATTTACTTTGGCTTCCAATCGACTAACTTCTATGCGTTGGCCGGTTGGCTTCCAACAATTTTGCGTGATGCAGGTATCGACCCAGCACAAGCAGGCGTAATGGTATCTCTGATGATTCTGCTGGGCGTTCCAGCAGGTGTGATTGTGCCACCGCTTGCAGCCCGAAGTAAGTCACAGCGTGGAATTGTGTGTGCTGTTGTGGGAGTCAGTGCAATCGGTCTGTGTGGAGTGCTGCTTGCTCCGACGTTGGCACCGTGGGTATGGGCAACATGTTTAGGTCTTGGCGTGGGATCGTCATTTCCTTTAGCGCTTACCCTGGCGGTGACAAAGTCGGACAGCAATGATGCTGCTCGCGACTTGAGTTCCTTTATGCAAAGTTGGGGTTACATTATTTCTGCCATTGGCCCGTTTGCGCTTGGCGCCTTGCGCGATGCAACGGGTAGTTGGACCGTGGCCGTGAGCGCGCTCCTTGTAGGCACAGGAGTGCAGTTAATTGCGGGGCTGGTTGTTGCAGGACCAGGTCATATCCATGTGGCTCAGGTCAAAGCTGTCTAAGTTCGTTAACATCGCGTTAGGCAGCGATGATGATGCCGTTTTTTGCAGATGCGAACCTGCGCTGCCGGTGGCAAAATCGTGGGATGAATCCAACATTCTTTATTCGCGCTAATGGTGATCGTATTGATTACTTTGATTCAGGTTCGGGCAGTGACCTACTGATTTACCACCATGGAACTCCTGCAGCGGGACCACTCCATGACGATATTCTGGTGCCGGCTGCAGCCAATGACTTGCGCATCGTGGAACTGGTGCGACCAGGGTATGGTCACTCAACGCGCGTTTCGGGTCGCAGCGTTGCTCACATCGCGCACATCGCGCACGAACTAGCCGAGCATCTTGGCTTCTCCCGTTACGTCACGATGGGTTGGTCAGGCGGCGGTCCTCATTCGCTTGCAACGGTTGCGTTGTATCCGCATGCGTGTGTGGCAGCGATGAGCTTGGCGGGCGTGGCTCCCTTTGATGCTGATGGATTGAATTTTCTCGAAGGTATGGGCCAAGACAATCATGAGGAATTCGGTGCGGCTTTAGCTGGCGAGTCCGAAATTCGAAATTTCCTTTCTGCTATCGAAGAGCAGATGAAGGTCATTACGGGCTCACAAATTATCGACATGATGAGTTCACTATTGCCGGATGAAGATCGAGCCGTACTTACCGGTGAGTACGCCGACGACGAAGCAGAAATTTTCCGTTGGGCCGTTTCTACCGGTGTTGATGGATGGCTCGATGATGACATCGCATTCACTCAGCCGTGGGGTTTCGAGGTAAATGGGATTCTCAATCCGGTCACAATTTGGCAAGGTGATACTGACTTAATGGTTCCAACATCGCATGGGCGCTGGCTCATTGCCCAGTTGCCTAATGTTGATGCAAACCTTGTTCAAGGTCATGGTCACTTGTCAATTGCGTCGCTAGCTTTTGACCAGGGTTTTTCTTGGTTGAAATCAAAACTGACTGATGCTTAATTCAAGTAGGACGCAATTAGTTGAGGTGTCCGCCGTTATCCATGAGGCGAGCAATGTCGTTGTCGCGAGCATGGCTGGATTGTCGTAAATCCTCGCGCACGCCTTGCTGGTCTTCGTCACTTCGGTTTTGGCTCAGTTTGGCTTTAGCTTCTACTCGATCAATTCGTAGCGTGATTGCCACAATGCCGCGCAGTTGTCCGTTCATGTAGTCATCGGGCGCATCGGTGACTTTCCATTGGGTATCACGAGGTGCCTCGTGATGGTCGGTGAGTCGCGACACAATTCCTCGTAAGTATTCGGGGTCGTGGTTGACTTCAACGATGCCACTTAGATGCACGGCCGTGTAGTTCCATGTGGGGACGACTTTGCCAGTCTCACGCTTTGTTGCGTAGTTAGATGGCGATACGTACGCCTGCGGGCCGTGCACAATGGCAAGTGAGCGAGCACCCTCTGCAATGTGTTCCCATTGTTTGTTTGCTCGCGCCATGTGCATGTACAAGACTCCTGGGTCATCCGCGTTATTGGTGTCCCACATACATGGCATCAATGTGGAATGCGGCTGACCATCAGCGTCGACGGTAACAAAGTCCGCAGCAGCTACGTTCTTGACGAACGATGTGATGTCGTCCCATTCGGTAACCGTAAAGTGTGATGGCAAATACATCGGACTACCAATCCTGAATCAAACTGACGTTTGCATCCATTGACTCAATTGTTTTACTTGTGCGGCTAAGCGCTTTTTCAAGCCGGGTTTGTGTAGTGCTGACCCATTTCCCAGTATGAAGCGCTTTGCTGACATCAAGAATACGTACTGGAAAATTATCAGTAATCAGAGTTGGTGCGTACTCGGCTTTTGTAATGTCAAACGTATGATCGGGGTTCTCAGTAAAGGTCCATCGGGTGATGACGCCTTCAGACTTAATAGTTTCCGGCTCTCGCTGCGCTGCCGCTAGATTTCCGTGACTGTACATAACCCACATCTTGCCGATTTGCTGAATTGGTTGCACGGAATGAGTGTGATCACCGTCAATGAGATTAATTAATCCACTAGCAGCAAGTTTCTGAGCAATTTTTGTCTGGTAGTCATTAGGGAAATTTGTATATTCAGCACCCCAATGCAATTTTGCGATGACAACTTGCGCGCCTGCATCTCGAATCGCTTGAGCATCGGCTTTAATTTTTGACACCTTAATTTCATTCGCTAACCAAGTATGTCCATCGGGATATGGGAATCCGTTAAAGCCATAGGTGTAAGCCAATATGCCAACTTTTACATCGCCATTGGCAGTATGCACAGTCATGATCAACGGCTCTTCTGATTCAGCTTGTGTGCGATACGAGCCGGTGTGTGCAATGCCGGCTTTATCCAAATCGTCAAGCGTGCGCTTAATTCCGGCAGCTCCGGCATCAAGAGTGTGATTTGAGGTTTGATCGCACATATCAAAGCCCAACTTCTTGACTGCAGCCACAATTTGTGGCGGCGAGTTAAACACTGGGTATCCCGTGTAATGACCACCAAGTGTTGCCAGCGGAGTTTCTAAATGGCATAGGGCTAAGTCGGCGCCACTAACGATTGGATTGATGTCAGCAAGTTGTGGGTAGAAATCCCATTTACCATTCTTGCCATCATGAATGGCTTGATTCCAGAGTCGTTCATGAAGCAAAAGATCGCCAGAGGACACAAGTGTGAATGTTCGCGGTAGCGCAGCTGCTTGAGTTGCCGTGGGCACTGGAGTTGGACTTGCGCTGGTATTTGCTGGGGTAGCAGATGCGCTCGAAGGGGCGGTTGCCTCTGACTGGTTTTGCCACGTAGAGGGCAACCATTGAGAGCAACCTGTTAGGAATAGAGCACTAGCCACAAGCACAATTCGAATCCGCACCATCTCAGTATGAAGGTTCAGGTCGGGTTTGAGACTATTGACTATGCCAAATCGCCTTGCACATGCCACCTCGCCCTATTTGTTGGCACATGCGGACAATCCTGTGGATTGGTTTGAATGGGGCGATGCAGCCTTTGACGAGGCAAAGCGTCGCGATGTTCCAGTGTTTCTCAGTGTCGGATACAGCGCCTGCCATTGGTGTCATGTCATGGCGCACGAGTCATTCGAAAGTCCGCAGATTGCTCGCATCATGAATGAGTTTTTCGTGAATATCAAAGTAGATCGTGAAGAGTTGCCCGCAGTGGATTCGTTGTACATGCAAGCGACCCAAGCGATGACTGGTCATGGAGGGTGGCCAATGTCAGTGTGGCTCGATCACGACCGACGCCCATGGTATGCCGGAACCTACTTTCCAGACACACCTCGTCACGGCAGTCCATCTTTTGCTCAAGTCCTTATTGCGCTTCACGACACATGGAGTACTGACCGAGAACGAGTCGGTGATTCAGCCGCACGAATAATGGAGCGCATTGCTGATCACGCTGGTGTTGATATTTCTGTGGGAATTTCACGAGAGGAATCTGTACTCGGGATACAACAAGGCGTGAATGTACTTGCTGCAGATTTTGATTTAGTACATGGTGGTTTTGGCCAAGCGCCAAAATTTCCCACACCAATGGCGTTGCAGTTTTTGCTTGATGCTTGTGGTTATTGGTCTGTGAATTCCTTAGACAGTGACGCGCGTGCCTTGGTGATGGTGGAGAACTCCTGCGAAGCGATGGGTCGCGGTGGCATGTATGACCAACTGGGGGGCGGGTTCGCTCGATACAGCGTGGATGCAACCTGGACAGTTCCACATTTTGAAAAAATGTTGTACGACAATACTCAATTAATTTCGTTGTATACGAATTTGTATGTCCATACTGGAAATGACTTTGCAGCTCGAATTGCCCAAGAGACTGCCGATTTTGTGATCCGTGAATTAACAACCCCGCAAGGTGGTTTTGCTAGCGCCCTTGATGCTGACAGCGTCGATACCGAAACCGGCGAACTTGAAGAAGGCGTTTTCTACGCGTGGACTCCACAGTCTGTTCACGATGCGGTGGGCAACGATGCGAACTGGGCCTGTTCGCTTTTAGGCGTGACATCGGAGGGCACGTTTGAAAAAGGGCTTTCGGTTCTGCGCCGTGACCATGAACCGGATGACCTTGAGCGTTGGCGCTCGGTGCAGGCTCGGATGCTGGCGCATCGGGCATTGCGGCCGCGTCCAGCTCGGGATGACAAAGTCGTTACTGCGTGGAATGCGTTAGCCATATGTGCGTTAGTCAAAGCTGGAACAGTATTTCAACGACCTGATTTACTTGAAGCTGCGCAGGCTGCTGCCGACTTACTTGTCAGCATTCACTTAGGTGCACGACCAGAGCTACCACGTCGCATGGTGCGAGTATCACGGGATGGCATTGCCGGTACACATGCGATGGGCGTTCTGGAAGATCAGGCGTTGAGTGCTCAGGCATTTTTAGATTTATCGCAAGCAACTCAAGATCAAGCATGGTTAGTTCTTGCTAAAACTCTCCTGGAAGATATCCAAAACAATTTCAGTTTCAACGGCGCACTAGAAGATAACGCGACCGACATTCAAGGGATTATTCCTGGCATGGATTTGCATGCCGTGGACCCCACCGACAATGTCACGCCCTCGGGGTGGAGTGCCACAGTTCGTGCGGCACTGACTTACAGCGCATTAACAGGTGACGTGGAACTGCGAGTCTGGGCCGAATCGTTATTACCGCCACTTGCGAAGTTAGCTAGTGATCATCCTCGCTTTGCAGGTAATGCGGCATCAGTGATGACGGTATGGCTCGATGGCCCACGCGAAGTTGCACTTGCAAGCGCGCCAACCTCAGACATGATTCGCAGCATTTACCTAGCAACGGCGCCCGGCGTGGTTTATGCAACGGCGGATGATCATCCGCTTCGGCAATCGCGCTTCATGGTGGATGGTGAGGATACGGCATACGTATGTCGAGGTTTCGTGTGTGACGCTCCCGTCACAACTGTTCATGGACTCAACTCTGCGCTAGGTGTGCGCGCCTAAATTCCAAACCGTCGATTACGAGCGGCGTAGGCACGTAAAGCTCTTAGAAAATCAATTTTGCGGAAATTTGGCCAGTAGGCTTCGCAGAAATAGAACTCGGAATGTGCACTTTGCCAAAGCAGGAATCCGCTGAGCCGCTGCTCGCCACTCGTGCGAATCACTAAGTCTGGATCAGGCTGACCTTTTGTATAAAGATGTGCAGCGATGTGTTCGATATCAAGAGTTGCTGCTAACTCGTCGATTGACCTTCCGGTTGTGGCATGTTCACTGAGCAGTGCCCGAACAGCATCAACAACTTCGCGTCGACCACCATATCCAACTGCAACGTTGACGAGTAACCCTTCAACATCACGAGTGCTGTCGTGTGCATCCCGCAAAGCTTTGCTTGTGCGATCGGGAAGTAGTTCTAGTGCGCCCACTGGGTTAATGACCCATTGTCCAGCTGAAGCCAGGTCTGACACGGTTTCTTCAATGATTCGTAAAAGTGGGTCAAGCTCCTCGGATGCACGTGACAGGTTGTCAGTCGACAGCAGCCACAGTGTGACCACTTCGACACCAAGCTCTTCACACCAGCCCAAAAACTCTCGAATTTTGACGCCACCTGCGCGGTGACCGTGACTAGACGGAGTTCCTTGGTTAGCAGCCCATCGCCGATTGCCATCAAGTATTACTCCGACGTGGCGTGGGAGTTGATCCCGCGGTAAGGCAGACGTGAGCCGATGACCATAAAGGTCATATGCAATGTCACCTGCTAATCGGCGAAGTCGTCCCACAACTGTCAGATTATCGGTGCGTGAGGTTTTCTGATACCGGTGTTTCCTAATGTTTACATAAGCACAATAACTGGTTACGGCGTGGCGTTGAGTCCGTGACTATTCACAGGCGTACTTTTTCGTTAAGAGCAGTGGGGAAGCTGCTCCTGAGTAAAACTGAAATGTGAAGTGATCGCGTGCCAGTGTCCAATATCGCAGCGTCCACAAATTCCAGGCGCACCTATGTATTAGACACGAGCGTATTGCTCTCTGATCCGGCAGCAATATATCGATTCGATGAACATGAAGTCGTCATTCCAGTTGTTGTCATCACCGAGCTTGAGGCAAAGCGCAGCCACCCAGAACTTGGATATTTTGCCCGTTCCGCATTACGGGCTTTAGATGATTTACGCATCGAGCACGGTCGCTTGGATGCGGCCCTACCAATTGGCGAGATGGGTGGACAACTTCGCGTTGAACTTAACCACACCAACGTGGATTCGCTTCCCGCAGGATTTCGCCTTGGTGATAACGACACCCGCATCCTTTCGGTGGCAAAGAATTTGTCGGACGAGGGTCACGATGTAGTTCTTGTCAGCAAAGACTTGCCACTGCGAGTGAAAGCATCTGCTGTTGGCTTGGAGGCACAGGAATATCGTGCCGAGATTGTGCCGTCAAGTGGCTGGACAGGCATGACTGAACTCAGTGTGTCCTCTGATGACATTGATGACTTGTATAACGACGAGGCGATTGATCACGATGCTGCCCGTGAACTTCCTTGCCACACTGGTGTTGTGTTGTCCTCTGACAGAGGCAGTGCACTGGCCCGCGTGACACCGGATAAGCGATTGCAACTCGTACGAGGTGATCGTGAAGCGTTTGGATTACATGGGCGAAGTGCGGAACAAAGAATCGCTCTCGATTTATTGATGGATCCCGATATTGGAATTGTGTCCCTCGGTGGCCGTGCAGGGACAGGAAAGAGCGCATTAGCGTTGTGTGCTGGTCTTGAGGCAGTGATGGAACGCCGGCAACACCGCAAAGTTGTAGTGTTTCGCCCACTCTATGCAGTGGGTGGTCAAGAGTTGGGATACCTTCCTGGTTCTGAAAATGAAAAGATGTCGCCTTGGGCACAAGCCGTTTTTGATACCTTGTCGGCTGTCACAAGCGCTGATGTTATCGAAGAGATCATTGATCGCGGAATGCTCGAAGTACTTCCACTTACTCACATCCGTGGCCGTTCGCTACATGACACCTACGTCATCGTTGATGAGGCTCAGTCACTTGAACGCAACGTATTACTCACTGTGCTTTCTCGAATCGGAAAAGATAGTCGCGTTGTATTAACTCATGATGTTGCACAGCGCGATAACTTACGGGTTGGGCGTCATGATGGTGTGGTTGCCGTTGTCGAAAAACTCAAAGGTCATCCGCTATTTGCTCATGTCACGCTTACTCGGTCTGAACGATCACCGATTGCAGCACTAGTGACCGAGATGCTTGAGGACTTACCCGCATAATTTAAGCCAGGTTTACTGTGGTGGGCCAACACTGAGGTTCAGGGCGATAGGACGCAATGTGTCGGCGAAGAAATCGTTGCCCTTGTCATCAACCACTACGAAAGCTGGGAAGTTGTTGACCTCGATGCGCCACACCGCTTCCATACCTAAGTCTTCAAAATCGATAACTTCAACTTTGGTGATGTTGTCCTTTGCAAGCCGAGCAGCAGGTCCTCCGATTGACCCTAGGTAGAAACCGCCGTTGTCGTGGCAGGCTTTTGTGACAACATTGCTGCGATTGCCTTTTGCCAGCATGACCATCGACCCACCAGCTTTTTGAAAACGATCCACGTAAGCATCCATGCGCCCCGCAGTTGTTGGTCCAAACGAACCAGAGGCATAGCCCACGGGAGTCTTCGCAGGACCCGCGTAATACACGGGGTGGTTACGCAAATATTCGGGCATCTCTTCGCCGCGTTCAAGCATCTCAAGAATTCGAGCATGCGCAATGTCTCGAGCAACAACAAGTGGACCCGTTAATGAGATTCGAGTTTTTACTGGCAGTTTCGAGAGTTGCGCGCGGATGCTGTCCATAGGTTGATTCAGATCGATGTGCACAACATTGTCATCAAGATGTTCATCGGTGACTTCAGGCAAAAATCGAGCAGGATCCGTTTCAAGTTGCTCAATGTAGGCACCAGTGGCATCAATCTTGACTAATGCCTGACGGTCAGCCGAGCAGGACACTGCGATGGCAATCGGGCACGAAGCGCCATGACGAGGTAACCGGATAACTCGCACGTCGTGGCAGAAGTACTTTCCACCGAACTGTGCACCGATTCCAAAACTTTGGGTGAGCCCAAGGACTTGCTGTTCCATCTCGAGGTCACGGAATGCGTGACCATCAGTTCCACCCTGGGTAGGAAGGTCATCGAGATATTTAGTACTCGCATACTTTGCGACCTTCAGTGCGTATTCCGCGCTGGTTCCTCCAACCACAATTGCTAAGTGGTAGGGAGGACAAGCTGAGGTTCCGATTTGCCTTAGTTTTTCATCGAGAAAAGCCATAAATGATTTGGGGTTGAGAACTGCTTTAGTTTCCTGGAAAAGGAAACTCTTATTTGCGCTACCGCCACCTTTAGCGATGAATAACATTTCGTAACTGTTTTCATGGCCCGGCTTAGTGTCAGCATAAATTTCAATTTGAGCAGGAAGATTATCTCCCGTGTTCTTTTCTTCCCACATGTTCACAGGTGACATTTGGGAATACCGAAGGTTGAGTTTTTGGTACGCGTCGAAAATCCCATGGCTGATGTGTTCTTCATCGTTGCCTTGCGTAATAATTCCGACACCACGTTTGGCACTGACAATTGCGGTACCGGTGTCTTGACACATTGGGAGTACGCCGCCTGCTGCAATGTTTGCATTCTTCAGTAAGTCGGTGGCGACAAAGCGATCATTGGATGACGCTTCGGGGTCGTCGATGATTGCAACGAGTTGTTCAAGGTGGCTCGTACGAAGCATGTGACTGATGTCGTGGACTGCTTCGTAGGCGACTTTGCGAAAAACTTCTGGCTCGATTGTTAAGAAGGTACGGCCAGCAACATCCTGCGTGCTGATTCCTTCGCGAGTAATGAGCCGGTATTCAGGCTCGGGATGAGCTGCCGGCAACATGTCGGTGTACTTGAACGAAACCATATTTCTAGCCTAGACCTCTTTATTGTTGTGACCCGTTCTGCCTAAGCCAGCGATGCAGGGCAAGATAGTGGAGTGGCTAGTAAACCCAGAATCCGTCAAGACGCCCGCGACATGGTGTGGTCCTTAGGGGCGGTGTTTGGTGTCGTTGCTCTTTTGCTGGCAATTTCGTATCGGCCACATGCCCAGACCGTGCAGGTTGTTGATTATCAGGGCGCGATAGAGACTGCTACTTCTGCTTCCAACTGGCCGATATTGGTACCGTCATCGATACCGACTGGGTATTCGGTCACAAATGCCAGATTCGAACCCGAGACATACGGGGGCAATGGAGATGCCCGGTGGTACTTGGGGTTGAGTGATTCTGGAACAAACTATATTTCGTTGTGGCAATCCGATGGATTAAGTAACAAAGTTATTGCTGCCGCGACAAATCATGGTGACTGTCAGACGACTGTGCAGATTCAGGGAGTGACCTGGGATAAGTGTGAAGTCGCCGAACCTTTGACGCGATCATTTGTGCGGATTGTAGACACACAAACGATTGTGGTGTCTGGGACGGCGCCATGGAATGCCTTGGAAGCATTTGCATCGTCACTGAGCGCGCAACCACTCAAGCACTGAAGCCGACTTTCGTCACCGCGCAGTTATAGGGTTATGGCTATGGCAACTGAACCAACATATGAAGAGGCAAAAACTCGCCTTGACGAAGTGGTCGCCAAACTCGAAGACAAAGACTTGCCGCTTGATGACATGGTTTCGTTGTGGGAAGAGGGCGAGCGCCTGGCAAAAGTCTGTGAAGAAAAATTGCAGGCGGCACGCGCTCGGCTTGAAGCAGTTCGTCCAAGCGACTCGTAGTCTGTTCCGAGCCACGACTTCACAGCGTTGGCGGGTATTCACGGCTGATGGCCCGTGAACTTTATTTCCTTATGTAGCTGTAGCGGCTAGCTCGGCACCTGTGTTGTGAATTCCCCATCAGCAACACGTACCTTAATTGTTTCGCCAGCAACAATGGCCTGCGCCGATCGGATGATTGCACCTCGCGCATCTCGCACAATGGCGTACCCACGCTCCAGAGTGCCTTGCGGACTCAAGGCGCGAAGAGTGGTTGTGCTCCCACGAATATGCGCGGTGTTCAAATCAAGAAAACTTTCTAGCCGATTTCGAATACTTGTACGTGCGACTTGGTTACTAGTAAGTCGTTGGTCAATTAACGCACTCGGGTGCGCCAGTGCGGGACGAGCTTTGAGTTGCGCAAGGGTATTTTCCAGAGCGGTGAGTCTTGTGAGCACGATTTGTTTCATGGTCGCTCGCGCAGTGCGTAGATCAGAAATTTCCTGCAACACATCTGGAACGATTTTGCCAGCCGCATCAGTTGGTGTTGATGCCCGATAGTCGGCTACGTAATCAATCAGTGGCCGATCTTGCTCATGACCAATTGCCGCTACGACGGGAGTTACTACAGCGGCAACAACGCGAATCAGGGACTCGTCGCTAAAGGTCAGTAAGTCTTCAAATGATCCACCACCACGTGTAATCACAATGACGTCCACATCATCGATGGCATCAAGCTCGGTGAGCGCGTCACTAATTTTTCGTACTGCTGTGACTCCTTGGACAGGCACTTCACGGATGACAAACTCAACATCGGGCCAACGTCGCTTGGCATTCTTAACAACATCGTGCATGGCTTCGCTATTTTGACCACAAATCAATCCGACTCGACGGGGTAGAAACGGTATTGGTTTTTTGCGATCCTCGTTGAATAGGCCTTCTGCGGCGAGCAGATTGCGTAGCGCCTCGAGACGTGCCATCAATTCACCGAGCCCCACAGCGCGGATTTGGTGAACTTTGAAATTCAACGATCCGTTCTTCGGCCACCAGGCAATCTTGGTTTGGGCAACAACACGAGTACCTTGCTCAAGAGCAGGAGTCACTTGTTCGAAAGATTCGGTAGGCATGTGCATTGAAATCGACACGTCTCGATCGACGTCACGCAGTTGCAGATAGGTCAAAGCTCGGGTTTTTCGTATGTCCGATACTTGCCCTTCGACCCACGCCATTCCCAACCGGCCAAGGTAATCACCGATAACTTGGCTAATTTGATGCACCGCAAAAGGCGTCTGTTCACCAGCCCCAAGTCGGGATTCATCGGTCGTACTCATGGGTCTATTGTGCCGTGAGGCGTGACATCCTGACCTCGCCTACGATAAGAGTGTGTCGAACCGAAAAGTCTTACTCGCAAAACCCCGAGGCTACTGTGCTGGCGTGGACCGTGCTGTTGTCACAGTTGAAAAGGCACTCGCCACTCACGGCGCTCCCATTTATGTGCGCAAGCAAATTGTGCACAACAAACATGTTGTTTCTGCATTAGAGGCAAAGGGCGCAATTTTTGTTGAAGAGACTGACGAAGTGCCGGAAGGTTCAACGGTCGTTTTCAGCGCGCATGGCGTGTCACCCGCTGTGCACGAAGAAGCTGCGCAGCGCAATCTCAAAACAATTGATGCCACGTGCCCTCTTGTGACAAAAGTGCATCTTGAGGCACGTCGATTTGCTGCTGATGATTACCAGATTCTGCTTATTGGCCACGAAGGTCACGAAGAAGTAGAAGGCACGATGGGAGAAGCTCCCGACGCCATGATCCTTGTGGATGGCCCGAGCCACGTCGTAGATGTGCACATCGATCCAACTCGACCTGTGGCATGGTTATCACAAACCACACTCTCAGTTGATGAAACTCTTGAGACTGTCGATCGATTACGTGAGAAGTTCCCTGAGTTGATTGATCCACCAAGTGACGACATTTGTTATGCCACACAAAACCGACAACAAGCTGTGAAATTTATTGCTGAACGGTGCGATGTCATGCTCGTTGTTGGCTCAGCAAACTCATCGAACACCGTTCGACTTGTTGATGTGGCGCTCGAGAGTGGTTCACCGGCTGCGTATCGGGTTGATTTTGCCTCCGAACTTGATGAGCAGTGGCTTGCCCACGCAACAACAATCGGAGTCACGAGTGGCGCATCAGTACCCGAGATTCTTGTTGACGGGGTTCTCGAGTGGTTAGCGGCGCGCGGCTTCGATGATGTTGAAGAAGTTGAAACAGCTCAAGAGACTTTGGTATTCGCCTTGCCTCCGGAATTGCGACGCGACATTAAGGCCGCGCAGCGCGCCTCATCGACGTAATCACAATTGCTAGCAGCACTGAGCCGATTATCCAGAACGCGTGATTAGCCAGTCCATAAGCAACATGCAGAATTTGTTTCCGGACTAATGTATTGCCTGATTTGTCGGCGAGCTGTCCAACCGATTCCAAGGCAACTAACCACACAATCGGTGGTGCCCAAATTGCTGAGCTTCTGTCGTTGATTCGAACTTTCAGGGATGCGATTATTGTGACGACCAAAATTCCTATGTCGCTGATCTGAGAAACCTTACGATTCATGAGCACATCCGTGAGCATCACAAGCATGAAGATTCCTGTTGTGAGAACAAAGACGCCAGGGTAGGTCCATCCCGATGTACGACGCGGTTTTGGCTCTTCAATAGACATGCCTTCAAGATTAGCGTGAACCGCTAGTACGCTTATGCACGTGGCGCTCACAATTGGAATAGTTGGTCTACCCAACGTTGGTAAGTCGACAATGTTTAATGCTTTAACAAAGAACAATGTCCTGGCTGCTAATTACCCCTTTGCCACCATCGAACCAAATACTGGCGTGGTGGCAGTGCCTGATGCCCGACTCAAAGTGCTGGCGGGAATTTTTGGTTCCGAGCGCATTTTGCCTGCAACTGTGACCTTCGTTGATATCGCGGGTATTGTGCGCGGCGCAAGTGAAGGCGAAGGTCTTGGTAACAAGTTCCTGGCCAACATTCGTGAGTCTGATGCAATCTGCCAAGTCATTAGAGCATTTAAAGATCCAGATGTGGTCCATGTCGATGGAAAAGTATCGCCCAAGGACGACATAGAGACTATTAATACCGAACTGATCTTGGCTGACATGCAGACTTTAGAAAAGGCAATCCCACGGCTGACCAAGGAAGCCAAGCAGGATAAGTCTCGGGCTGCACTTCTTGATGCGGCGCTTGAAGCACAAGAATTTCTCAATGCCGGCCAAACCATTTATGCCTCAGGCATGGACGCTGCAGCAATTAGAGAACTTTTCTTGTTAACTGCCAAGCCATTCATCTATGTGTTTAACCTAGACGAAAATGAAATGAATGACGCCAGCCTCAAAGCTGAGTTATCGGCATTGGTTGCCCCAGTTGAAGCAGTGTTTCTGAATGCAAAACTTGAATCCGAGTTATCCGAATTAGATGACGACGAAGCCCTCGAGTTGTTGCAGTCCGTTGGTCAAAATGAAAGCGGTATTTCTGTCCTATCTCGCGTTGGATTCATCACGCTTGGCCTTCAGACTTACTTAACCGCTGGTCCAAAAGAATCACGCGCCTGGACTATTAAACAAGGTGCAACTGCTCCTGAAGCTGCTGGCGTAATTCATACAGATTTTCAAAAGGGTTTTATTAAAGCTGAAGTCGTTGCCTTTGCTGATCTGGTTGCTGCTGGATCCGTTGCTACGGCGAAGTCACAAGGCAAAGTTCGCATCGAAGGCAAAGAGTATGTTATGGCCGATGGCGACGTTGTTGAATTCCGCTTCAACGTTTAGTTCACCTAATTTACGGTGCGTGTACCCCAGTCAATTTTTGTACCGGTAGTTGCCGTCGTGCTCGTACGTAAGAAATTCCATGTGTATGACGTTGGAGACAAAGTTAACTTCAGGACTCCATAGTTATTTGTTTTCCCGCAAACAAAACTTGTTGGTCGCACCGTGGAATTTGTATGACCTGGACAGTTCCTTAATTCTGCGCCACCAGTACCCACCGTGAACGTTGTTATCGTGTGGCCATCAGTAGCAGTGCGCAGAACCCGTTCATAGTCATGGTCATGTCCCCACAAAGCAATCTTGACGTTGCTACTTGCTTTAGCGGCATTCCACAAAGCAGTCACACCAGCGTCAGACTGATTGCCGTGCTCGCCTTTGCTGTAACGCGGGCGATGCCAGGTGACAATAACAAACTTGTTTGGATTCGCAGCAAGTGTTGCTTTAAGAAATGCAACTTCGCGCTTTCCTTTTTTTGAAAGCGTGGTCGAGCCCAATCCCTCACTGTCTAAACCGATCACAACCCATTTGGAGGAGGCATTCTTCACCCACCAAAAGTCCGAACCGGTCTTAGGCATGGCAGGGTGGCTGCTCAATAGGTTTGAATACCCAGGTGATGTCGTGGCGCTCGAGTTATATTCGTGGTTACCGGGTACCGCCCATGTGGGGTAGCTGGTCAGGACACTGCCCCAAGTCGGCAGGAATTTAGTTGCAAAATCCGATATCGAGGCAGCCGAATATCCAGTGGCAGTTTTTGCACTGTAGGCCAGGTCGCCCATCAGAATCACGTTGTTTGGCTTCAGAGCTTTAGTGAGTTTCGCGGTAGCGCCTTGACCGCCCGTTGATTTCCAAGCGATGTCTCCAACTGCCACGATCGTGACAGTGCTTGAGGCATTGGCGTAAGTGCCGCCCACTAATGTGCAGGCTGCCAGGAACCCAGTAATGAGAAAGACACGTAAGCGCATACCTTCAATGCTACGAGGGTTAATGGAACGTCAAATACCGCCTAGACTAAGGACAGTGAATTCTCCTCTCGCTATCCGCAGCGACCTTCGTAACGTAGCCATCATCGCCCACGTCGACCACGGCAAAACCACACTTGTGGATGCCATGCTGTGGCAATCGGGGGCTTTCCGAGAAAACCAAGACGTTAATGAACGTGTCATGGACTCCATGGATTTGGAGCGCGAAAAGGGCATCACAATCTTGGCCAAAAACACTGCTGTTCGCTATACCGGACCAGCCGCACTTGGTGGCGTGACGCTGAACATCATCGACACCCCAGGCCACGCTGATTTCGGTGGCGAAGTTGAACGTGGCCTTGAAATGGTTGACGGTGTGCTTCTACTTGTTGATGCCAGCGAGGGACCACTTCCACAGACTCGTTTCGTTTTGCGTAAGGCTCTTCAAAAGAAACTTCCTGTGGTGTTAGTCATTAATAAGGTAGACCGTCCGGATGCTCGGATTGAAGAAGTCGTTAACGAAACCTACGAATTATTTTTCGATCTCGATGCCGATGAAGAGCAAATTAATTTTCCAATTGTTTATGCATCAGCCAAAGCTGGCCGAGCCTCGATGACTCGCCCTGCTGATGGTGGCTTTCCAGAAGAGTTAGATCTTGAGCCGCTGTTCCGCACCCTCATTGAAACTGTTCCCGCGCCGTTTTATGAGCCCGATGCACCACTGCAAGCTCATGTCACCAACTTGGACTCCTCGCCGTATCTTGGCCGACTAGCAATTTGTCGCGTTCGTAATGGAACGATTCGTAAGGGACAACAAGTTGCATGGTGTCGTGCAGACGGTTCGATTACAAAAGTGAAAATTGTTGAACTTCTTATGACCGAGGCACTCACCAGGGTTCCCGCTGACTCTGCTGGACCGGGTGACATTATCGCTGTGGCAGGAATCGAAGAAATTACGATTGGTGAAACTCTGGCTGATCCAGACAATCCTGTTGCACTTCCAGTCTTCAAAGTTGATGAACCATCCATTTCGATGACAATCGGTATCAACACATCACCGTTAGCCGGCGAAAAGGGAAGTAAGGTCACAGCTCGACTACTGAAGACTCGTTTGGATTCTGAATTAGTTGGAAACGTGTCACTTCGGGTGCTTGATACCGAACGCCCAGATACGTGGGAAGTTCAAGGTCGAGGTGAATTGCAACTAGCTGTTCTTGTTGAACTTATGCGTCGAGAAAAGTATGAACTCACTGTCGGTAAACCCCAGGTAGTTACTCGCGAGATTGATGGCAAGCGTCACGAACCTGTTGAGCGACTCACAATCGATGTCCCCGAAGACTATGTCGGTGTTGTGACGCAACTTCTTGGGCTTCGTAAAGGTCGCCTCGAGCAAATGGTTAACCACGGCACTGGTTGGGTGCGTATGGAATACCTCGTTCCAGCGCGCGGTTTAATTGGCTTCCGCACGGAGTTTTTGACTGAAACCCGCGGCACAGGTCTGGTTCATCACGTGTTCGATAAGTACGAACCGTGGTTTGGCGAGCTACGCACTCGTCCCACAGGTTCGCTGGTAGCCGATCGTACGGGTGCTGTTACTTCTTTTGCATGCTTTGGAATTCAGGAGCGTGGAACACTTTTTGTGACTCCAGGTACTGATGTTTATGAGGGCATGGTTATTGGTGAAAATTCTCGCACTGAAGACATGGACGTCAACATTGTCAAAGAAAAGAAACTCAATAACATTCGTTCGGCAACCGGAGATGAATTGGAACGCCTCATCCCGGCTAAACAATTAAGTCTTGAACAAGCTTTGGAGTTTTGCCGTGAGGACGAATGTGTTGAAGTGACTCCGACTTACGTGCGGATACGTAAGGTTCACCTAGCCAAAGTTGATAGGGATCGGGCTCGTTCTCGCACGAAGTCCTAACGGTCATGAAGAAGCGTTCGCGTAGCGTTCGGTACACAGCACTGGTCACAGTGGTGCTGGTATCGGGAATTGCGTTGGGTAGTTCTTCCATTAGTCACAGTGGCGCACCGTCTTTTAATGCCGCCCTTACTCGTTCGGTCGGTGAGGGTTATTCAGAAGACGCTCGACTTAGTTTAGGTTCGACAAAGCTGTGCGATTCATTTGATCCAGGCCAAGTATTTGATTCATGGTGTGGAGTTATTGTTCGAATGTATTCTCGCAACTTGTTGGCGTATGCAGGTCAGCCTGGAACTGACGGGCAAAAGTTGCTACCTGATTTGGCCGCATCGTTACCGCGCGTATCAAAAGACAAAAAAGTGTGGACATTTCGTTTACGAAAAGATGTTTTATGGAATGACAACACGCAAGTTACAAGTACTGACATACGACATACAATCGAGCGCCTTTATGATCCAGAAGCACTCGGCGCTGTGTCCATGGACACGATGTGTCTCTTAACGACGTGCAGTAAAGGACTACCGGATTATCGCGGTCCTTATGAGTCGGGTCATTTAGCGTCTGTGGATACACCCGATGACTTTACGATTATTTTTCACCTCACGCGAGAGTACGCAACGTTTGCCAACGTGGTGGCACTGCCACAGTTTGGGTCAGTGGAGAGTGTGAAAGATCGTGCATTCCGTAGGAGTGGTGATCGATATTCAGACAAGCCATCATCGAATGGTCCGTTTGTCCTTACGATTGCAGACGATCAAAGCTCAGTACAACTTGACCGAAATCCGTACTGGAAACAATCCACCGATCCAGTCCGGTCTCCACATGTGACCTCAATGCATTGGGTACTTTTTGAAACGGATGATGCTCTCGATCAAGCGCTCGTACAGGGCGACATTGATGTGAAATTAAATAATGGTTTAAACCAAGCCGCTCGTATCAAGGTGATGAGCGATAAAGAATTAATAAAGAATGTTGACCAAGTAGAGACTGGTGTTGTCGATTACCTTGCCTTAGTGGCAACGGCCATCCCTCTTGATCGTCAGCCATGCCGAGAAGCAATTTTTTACGCATTAGACAAAGCTGATCTGGTCAAAATTCGCGGTGGTTCGGATATATCTCAAATAACAGGGACTATGACTTCCTCGGTTTTATCGGGAGCGAATATAAAACCTAATCCATATTCGGTGACTGAGTTAGGTGTCGGTGATCTCAACCAGGCGCGCAAGAAGCTTGTTGAGTGTGGGTATCCTGACGGCTTCCAAATTCGTATGGCTTATGTGACGTTGGGCTTGGGCGAGCAGCTGTTCTTGTCGGTCCAACGAAGCTTGGCGCGCGTGGGAATTGTTGTGGATCCTGTTCCTTATGTCGACTTTACGGATTACTTCGCCTCAGGGGTTGGTTCACCTGATGCAGTCAATTCCAATCACATCGCTTTGATCCCAAGCAGCTGGTCACCTGAAGGAATTGATGCAGTCTCTTATTGGGCTCCAATTGTTGATAGTCGAAAAATCAAACCTCGCAGCAATCTCAACTATGCCGAATACGCCGATGATTCAGTCAATTTGGCACTTGATGCGCTCAGGTTTGGGAAACTCAAAGTCGCCAAAGCCAATCGATTAATCGACTCGGCAGTGATGAGTTCGGCCCAATATTTGCCGTATGCCCGAGAACGACAGGTTCTCTATCGCAGCCCAGCGCTTTCCAACGTGTATGTGCAACGATCCCTAGGCGGCCAGTATGACCTTGTAAACCTGGGAACGACTGGAAACTCAACGCCATAAGGGGGAAAACCCTTGCTATTAGGCGACCGTATGTGACGAATCGGTATCAATCCCTATCGGGGGTAGTGGGACTCACTGCGTTCCTCTAGACTTCCACGGGTACGCCAATTGTAAATTGACTGTAAATAGTGGGTGAATTTTGACCATTCTGGACACCATCGGAAACGATGAAACAGATTATGTGGCTGCTGAAGCGCAATCGGCAGTTATTGGTCGAAGTCTGCGCGAAATTGCAATTATTCGCCTTAAGCGCGACAAAGCTGCCATTGCCTGCATTGTTGTTCTCATTTTTATTGCCTTGATTGCTATCTTTGGTCCGCTGATTTGTACCTGGTTAAAAATTGATCCGTATAAGTTCAATTCAGATCTCATAGGCAATAACGGTGGATTGCCAGTTGGTCATTTTGGTGGCGTATCCCTGGCACATCCGCTTGGGGTTGAGCCGTTGACTGGCCGCGACATTATGGCCCGTTTGCTCTACGGGTCGCGGGTGTCTTTGCTCATTGCAGTTTCCGCAACCATTATTACGGTGACAACTGGTGTACTCGTGGGCATCATCGCCGGAAACTCAAGAGGCTGGCTCGACACCGTTTTGAGTCGCTTTATGGACATCACATTGTCGTTCCCATTTTTATTGGTCGTCATTGCGATGTCTCCAGTTCTTGATCAGCGCATTCGATCATTCGGGCTGAAAGAGGGAAATTCGTCACGCATTGTCACTTTGATCGTGTTACTCAGCGTGTTTGGTTGGCCCTATCTGGCGCGTCTCATTCGCGGCCAGGTGCTGTCATTGCGGGAACGAGAGTTTGTCGAGGCTGCTATTTCGATTGGCACCGGAAGTCGACGCATGATTTTTAAAGAACTGTTACCCAACTTATGGGCACCAATCTTGGTGTATACAACGATTGCAATGCCAGGGCTGATTGGTGCCGAAGCAGCACTTGCATATCTTGGAATTTCGGTGCAACCACCCACTGCAACGTGGGGTGCGATGTTGGAAGAATCAGTCGGCTATTTCACCGTCGATCCGTTTTACCTGTTTGTCCCGTTAACCATGTTGCTTGCTGCAGTACTTTCGTTTAACTTGCTTGGCGACTCGTTGCGTGATGCATTGGATCCAAAAGCCGAACACTAAAAAAGTTTCCGGTGGCCGCCTGGTTATCGGATTGATTCGAAAGAATCAGGTAAGTAAAAAGATTCGTGCAAGCGAGTCACTCTTGGAAGGACAACCTATGAAGAAGACAAGCATCCGCCTCGGCGTTGGTGCAGTGTCTGTTGCTTTTCTGCTTGCCGCATGCGGTGGCAGTGGCAGCAGTTCAAGTGGTTCAAAGGGCGGAACTCTGACACTCCTCACAGAGGCAGAGCAGATTTTGCACCTTGACCCACAGCGCAACTACACAGGTGAGGACCTGGCATTTGCCAGCGGCTACCTCAACCGCACCCTTACTCAGTACACATTGAGCAAGGACAATACTGAAGCGTCAAAGCTAGTTGCTGACGCCGCAACCGATACTGGTACTTCGGCTGATGGTGGCAAGACTTGGAGCTTCACACTGCGCGACGGCATGAAGTGGCAGGACGGCCAGCCCGTAACCTGTGCTGACTTCGCCTATGGCGTTTCCCGCACCTTCGCAACAGACATCATCACTGATGGTCCAACGTATGCAATTTCCTTGCTTGATATTCCAAAGAACACTGACGGCACGTCAGTTTACCCAGGACCATACAAGGCTGCCGCAACCGCACAGGCCGCATTTGACAAAGCTGTTTCTTGTGAAGGTAACAAGATCACATTCCGCCTAGTCAATGCAGCTTCTGACTTCAACTACACAACGACATTGTCATCCTTCGCCGCTGTCCGTAAGGATATGGACAAGGGCGAAACGTATGACGATGCTGTTCAGTCAGATGGTCCATACAAGATTGAGTCTTACGTCAAGAAGGACAAGCTTGTTCTTGTGCGTAACGACCAGTGGGATCCAGCAACCGACACATTACGTGCCGCATTGCCAGATCGTATTGAGTTCGTGTTCTCTCAGCCAGCTTCGGTTATTACCGAACGTTTGATGGCAGACGCAGGCAACGATGCACAGGCACTGTCACCAGACGGTATTGATCCAACCAAGTTGGCTGTCGTGTTCTCGGACGGTAAGTACGAATCTCGTCGTTTCAACGAATTCGATGCTTATGTTCGTTACTACGCAATCAATACCCAGAAGGTTCCAAACGTCAAGCACCGCCAGGCAATCCTTGCGTGTCTTGATCGTGATGCCCTTCGCAAGATTGCTGGTGGCGAGTACGCCGGTGATTACGCAGATGGTGTTGTCAAGCCAAACATTGGACAAGATTATGCTCCAACTGGTCTTTGGGATACTTTGCTAGGCGCTGCAATTCCAGCGACTGGCAACGTTGAACTTGGCACAAAGCTCATCGCTGATTCAGGCGAAGCGTTCCCGAATCCATTGGTATTCGATTACGGCAAGAGCGAGACCGGCGACAAGGCTGCTGCCTCTGTTCAGGAATCATTGGCACGCTGTGGAATCACAGTTCAGCCCAATGGCATCGAACCAGGTAGCTACTACGGCGTAGTGCTGGATCCTGCAAAGCAAGGCTCAATGTCTGCAGCAGGTTGGGGACCAGACTGGCTTAACGCATCAACCGTTATTCCAGAACTGTTCACACCAGCAGGTGGATTCAACTTGTCGCGTTATGACAATGCTGACTTCAACACCCGCGTAGCTGCAGCAAAGGTCATTTCTGACCGCGCAGCACAGGCAACGGCATGGCAGGCACTCAACACTGAGGCATCTCGACTCGCTCTCTCAGTGCCTACTCGCTTTGGCTTGGAACAACGTCTCGTTGGCTCAAAGGTCAATGGCGCGTACATCTGGGGACCTTATGGCTCATGGCCATATGCATCCCTTTCGGTTAGCAAGTAACCGAACTTGCATGACTCTTGCGGGTGGGCTTTATGCCCACCCGCAAGTTGCATGTAACCTTCACATTGTTATCAATTGAGAAAGTGACATCCACGTGGTTCCGTATGTAATTCGCCGACTAACACTCATGTGTTTCATGTTGTTGTTACTCAGTGTGATTACCTTCATTTTGTTTAATGCGGTTCCGACTGACCCTGCTGCGTTGTCCTGTGGAGTTCACTGCACACCTGAGAAAATTGCACAAAACCGAATAAAGATGGGATTGGACCAGCCACTTCCCGTTCAGTATTTCGAGTGGGTAAAGGGAATCTTCATCGGTCGCACATATGGATCGGGTACGCAGACTTTCGATTGCTCGGTCCCATGCTTAGGCTATTCATTTCACTATGGCGAAGAAGTCACAAATATGATTGTGACCGCGCTGCCAGTGACGTTGTACCTGGCATTGGGTGCCTTCATTTTATGGATGTTCGGTGGAATCTTGTCCGGGATATATGCGGCAAAGCATCGCGGCAAGTGGCAAGACAAAACCATCATGGGACTGACCTTGATTGGTTATTCACTTCCAGTATTTTTCATCGGGTTAATTTTGCTCATTTTCGTAGTCGTGCGGATGCACGTCTTGCCCTATCCCGATTACATTTCTCCACTAGAAAATTTTCCGCAGTTCTTGCGCACCATGATTCTTCCGTGGATTTCACTTGCAATTTTGTATGCCGCTTATTACACGCGTCTGACCCGATCTCAAATGCTGGAAACTATGAGCGAAGACTTTATTCGTACGGCACGTGCTAAAGGATTGACGGAAAAAGTTGTTGTGCGTAAGCACGCGCTACGAGCGGGACTCACACCCATTGTCACGAGTGCTGGACTTGACCTTGCCGGTCTGCTCGGTGGCGCAGTGATTACTGAGTTTATTTTTAGTTTGCCTGGTATGGGTCGCCTTGCAATCCATGCGGTGACCGATTACGACTTACCGACTATTACCGCGACCACGTTAGTAGCAGCCGCATTCATTATTGTCATGAACATTGTGGTTGACGTGTTGTACGCAGCTATTGATCCTCGAGTGAGACTCACATGAGCAACGAAGTCATTCTTGAAGTAACTGGTTTGCGTGTTGACTTCGCCACCGAAGATGGTGTGGTGCACGCAGTTGACGATGTGACTTATTCAGTTTCACGTGGCAAAACATTAGCCATTGTGGGCGAGTCAGGCTCTGGTAAGAGCGTTTCTAGTTTGGCTGTTATGGGTCTGATTCAGGGATTGAACGCAGAAATCTCAGGAAGCGTTAAGTTCGCAGGACAAGAACTCATTGGTGTTAACCCAGAAGTTGTGCGCAAGCTGCGCGGAAGCCGCATTGCGATGATTTTCCAAGATCCCCTCAGTGCGCTCCATCCGTTTTACACAATTGGTATGCAATTGGTCGAAGCAGTGCAGGTGCACAATGCCGTCTCAGATGAAGAGGCGTATGAGCGATCCAAAGCCATGCTCGAGAGAGTCGGAATTGCATCTGTCGAGCAACGGATGACTGAATTTCCGCACCAACTCTCAGGTGGCATGCGCCAGCGTGTCATGATCGCAATGGCCTTGATTAATGAACCAGAACTTCTCATTGCTGATGAGCCAACAACTGCTTTGGATGTGACAGTCCAGGCGCAGATACTTGACCTTCTTCGCGATTTGCAGAAGGAATTTGGTACCGCGATTGTTCTCATCACTCACGATCTGGGTGTGGTTGCTGACTTAGCTGACGATGTCATGGTCATGTACGGAGGTAGCGCAGTAGAACAGGCGCCGGTGCGGGAATTGTTCTACGAACCTGCGATGCCTTACACCTGGGGATTACTAGCCTCAATTCCTCAGGTACAGGAAAAGCGCACACATTTAGATCCGATTCCAGGTTTACCGCCGTCGCTCATTCATTTACCTAAGGGATGCGTCTTTGCGCCCCGCTGTGTATTTAAAGATCACGTTGCTGACAACTTGTGTGCAACAACTCGGCCTGCACTTACTGATGTGTCGTCACATCATGCGGCTCGTTGTCATTTAAGTGGCGAGCAGCGCCAAGCGATACGGGTCGAACGCAATATCGGAAAGGTTAATTAATGACTACTCCGATTTTGAAGGTCACTAACCTCGAAAAGTTTTTCCCCATCACAAAGGGAACTTTCATTCGCAAACATGTTGGAGATGTCCGCGCTGTTGATGGCATTTCTCTTGAGGTTTACCCTGGTGAAACGTTAGGTCTGGTTGGTGAATCCGGTTGTGGGAAATCTACTGCTGGCCGCACCATGCTTCGGCTACTAGAACCTACGGGTGGCACCATTGAATTTGATGGTCGTGATTTAACTTCGGTAGGCAAACGTGAACTCGTTTCCATGCGCCGTGAGATGCAGATGATTTTTCAAGATCCTTACTCATCTCTAAATCCCCGTCACACTGTGGGAACCATTATTGGTGCGCCATTTGAAGTCCAAGGTGTTAAGCCTGAAGGCGGCGTGATGAAAGCCGTTCAAAACATTATGGATCGAGTGGGTCTGAACCCCGAGCACTACAACCGCTACCCGAATGAGTTTTCGGGTGGGCAACGTCAACGTATCGGTATTGCGCGAGCCATCGCGCTCAAACCGAAACTTATTGTGTGTGATGAGCCCGTATCAGCGCTGGATGTGTCCATTCAGGCACAAGTTTTGAATCTTCTTGATGACATTCAAAATGAATTTGGTATCGCTTATGTTTTCGTAGCTCATGACTTGTCTGTAGTTCGACACATTTCAGATCGAGTTGCAGTGATGTACCTGGGCAAAATTATGGAATCAGCGTCACAAAATGATCTATACAGTACGCCGCTGCATCCGTACACGCATGCGTTGCTTTCAGCGGTGCCGATTGCTGATCCGGACAAGGAACGTGCTCGAGAGCGCATTATTTTGCAAGGTGAGTTACCTAGTCCTAGTAATCCTCCAAGTGGTTGTGTTTTTAGCACTCGCTGCTGGAAGGTAACTGATCGGTGTACCACCGAAGTGCCCGAACTTCGCGAGCTTGCACCTGGCCATCTGGTCGCTTGTCACTTCCCAGTTGATATTTCGATTGGAACATCTTTAAACGGGTAGCGAGCTATCGTCACATCAAAGGTGTGTGTTAAAGAAATCCAGACTCAGCAGCATGAGGTTTTCCGCAATGACTTCTTGCGGCGTCATGTGTGTAACACCTGACAGCGGCAACACAGTATGTGATTTGCGGTGGGCAAGTAGTTCACCAGAGAGTCCTAAAGTGTGAGCGGACACAACATTGTCATCGGCAAGTCCATGAACCAACATCAGCGGGCGAGACAGTCCGACGGCTCGATTAAGTAGGGTGTTCGCGTCGTACACCTCTGGTTGGTCATTCGGGTTACCGAGGTAGCGCTCGGTGTAGGCCGTGTCATACCATCGCCACTCTGTGACGGGTGCTCCCGCGACTGCTGCATGAAATACATCGGGGCGTTCCATGACTGCCAATGCTGCTAGGTAGCCCCCAAATGACCACCCGGTAATTCCAACTCTAGATGCATCGACATCGTCAGGAAAAGCAGCTGCGACGTCTTGCACTGCACTGACTTGATCATCAATGACTGGATTGACGAAATCGTGAAAAATTGTGTGGTCCCACAATGGACCACGGCCAGGTGTTCCGCGTCCGTCGGCAATGATCACGACAAAGCCTTGGTCGGCAAACCACTGTTCTTCGGTGTAGATGAGTGCATGGTTAAGCACTTGCGCTCCGTGAGGACCGCCGTAGGGGCACATCAATACGGGAAGCTTCTTACTTCCTGGCACGTGTCCCGTCGGAAAGAGAACTGCGGTGTTGACGTGATGTGGCCCAGTCGTGAGGTAGGTAACTTTCGGTGTGACATTGGGCGTTTCAGCATGTGAAGTAAATGAATGTACAACGCGACCGTCACATTGCAGGCTGTAATGCCGAGAGAGGTCACTGAGAGCCGATGACACAACTACTTGGAATACCTTGCCATCGTGAGTTACTTGGGCTGTTCCTGAGGCACAACTATCGCTGCTGAGTTTGGTTACTGCGCCAGAGAGTTCAATCTTGACAATGTCGCGGTCCAGAGCGTTGTCAGTTGCAATCACAATCACATGATCGTCATGAACCGAAATCACAGACATTACCTGTAATCCAGCTGGACTGATGACTTTGCCGCCAATAACTAACGCGCGGGTATCAATGTCGCGCAAATCCTCCACAGTCAGAAGTTCATTGTTGTGCCATTGTGGTTGTCCCGGAATTACTTCTAGAAATTGTTCATCCCGAATGCGTTTGATTTCTTGAAGTGAGGTTGCTTCCAGTTGCACAATCGAAAATTCTTGTTGATTTCGGGTAGCCAGAGTGACAAGTGCATTGTGTCCTTCGCTCCAGTGCACTGACACCAAGTACTCGAAGGTTGTGTGATCCCACTCAATTTCTTGGGATGTGCCATCCAACATGAAGCGATGAAGTGAGATGTCTGCGTTTTTTGTTCCAGCAGCGGGGTAGCGATGTTCTCGCGGCGCAATTGACGGTGTTGTCGGGTCACTTATCCACCACACATTGACGTCAGACTCGTCAACGCGTTCCACGAGCAGTTCATCACTTGCAGGTGACCACCATAGCCCGTGCATACGCCCGAGTTCTTCGGCAGCAATAAAGTCCGATAACCCCCACATAATATTCTCGCCAGTTTCCTGTGTGAGAACCCGCTCGTCACTTCCATCGGTGCGGCATACGTGTACGTGTGAACCTGTGCTCCATGCGACCCAGTTTCCATCGGGGGAGATGCGTGGATCAATGATCGGACCTGTGACATCGCATTGGACTATGGCATCGGCAGGAATATCGTAAACAAATAATTGTCCGGCCAAAGCAAATGCTAACGTCGTTCCCTGCGCTGATGCGGAGTACGAGGTGATTCCTGATGTTGTTTCACGCATACGTTCGCGGCGAGCACGTTCAGCTGCAGGGATGTCGTCGTTATCTGTCAGGAGAGCACGCGGGTTGACTACTTCCCGCTCAGTATTCGTTGATACATCTAAGACCCACAATGAGTTGACAGAATCTCGTCCATGCGATGACCTCAGGAAAGTTACATAACCGGCATCGGCAGTCAAAGCGAATGAGCGAGGGGCACCGAGTTGGAAGTTTCTCGTCGCAGCTTTATGTCGCGGAAATGATTCAGTCATGCACCGATACTGCCACGCCACAGGTGGCTATGTCAGGTACGGTCTCGTACAGTGGGACTATGTCTGCTCGCCTGCTTTTAGTCCATGCTCACCCTGACGATGAAACTATTGGCTCAGGTGCGACTATGGCCAAATACGTCGCAGAAGGCGCGCATGTGACCCTGGTGACCTGCACACTTGGTGACGAAGGCGAGATCTTGTTACCGGGATTAGCTCACCTTGCAGCGTCGCAAACCGACGGCCTAGCAAACCACCGCTATGAGGAATTAGGTCTGGCCATGGTTGCTCTTGGAGTAACTGATTGGCGAATTCTTGGAGGCCGTGGCGCCTACCGCGATAGCGGCATGATGGGTACAGAACCAAATAAGCGCCCTGATACTTTTTGGCAGGCAGACTTGCTCGAAGCGGCAAAGCACCTTGTTGCGATTATTCGTGAGGTCAAACCACAAGTTCTCGTGACCTATGACGATTTCGGTGGCTACGGTCACCCTGATCACATCAAAGCGCATCAAGTTGCAATGTATGCAATGACGTTGGCTCAGGCTGCTTCATTTGCTCCCGAACTCGGGGACCCGTGGGAAGTGTCTAAGGTCTATTGGACTGCGTTTCCGTTGAGTGTAATTCGTGCGGGAGTAGAAATGCTCAAGAGCATGGGTGATCAAACAGATTTCACTGCGCAAGATGTTGAAGACATGGATTTCGGATGCCCAGATGAGTACATCACTACTTCAATTCAGGCCAATGAATACGCCGAGCAAAAAGTCGCTGCTATGCGGGCACATGCAACCCAGATCAATACCGAAGAAGGATTTTTTGCCCTGTCCAATAACTTTGGTGCTCAGGTTATGGGAACTGAATATTTCCGACTTGTGAAAGGCCAGGCTGCTGGTCCCTTCGATGAGCAAGGTTGGGAAACCGATATTTTCGCGGGAGTAGTCGATGCGTAAATCATTGATCTTTGTTGTCTCGGGTGTACTGGGCGCGATTGTGGCGAGCATTGCAGTGTTTGTGGCTGCCGATCGGGTCATAGTTGGTGGGGTGCACATTGCTTACGGTGTGGGGCTCGCGGTGCTCTGGGTGATCCTTGTCCAGGTGTGGCTCGCCCGTTATTTTCAGACGAAATTTGCCTCAGCCGGCGTTGCACTTGGCTGGATTGTCGGCACGCTTGTCATGGGACTTGGAAGTAGCGCAGGGGACACGGCGCTGCCAGCAGAAACTCGCTCAACGGTCTACATCGTGCTGGGCGCAATTGTCGTTTCTATGGGTGCGATGCTGCCGGTATTTAAGAAGCCACGTCACTTTTATCCTGACGATAACGAGCCCGACCACAACTCAAGTAAAAAGATGCCCGAGGCCAACGAAGCATCGGTCGTTGCTGCCTAGTTAAAAACGGCAACGCCATTCGGCAAAACCAACCGCAAGGCGGTACGGTTGGACTAGTTCATTGCGGCCCTTGTGGCACAGAAACACTCAATGCTCTAGGGAAGGAATTCTATGACTTACGTAATCGCGCTACCGTGTGTGGATCTTAAAGACAAGGCTTGTATCGAAGAGTGCCCTGTTGACTGCATCTATGAAGGCGACCGTATGTTGTACATCCAGCCTGACGAGTGTGTTGACTGTGGCGCATGCGAGCCAGTGTGCCCGAGCGAAGCTATCTTCTACGAAGATGACTTGCCAGAAAAGTTTTCAGAATTCAAAGAAATCAACTCAGCATTCTTCAGCACACTGGGCTCACCTGGTGGCGCATCGAAGACTGGTGCAACAAGCAACGATCCTGCGCAGGTTCGTGCCCTTGAGCCACAGGAGCACTAGTTCTTGATTCGTCCTCTTGCATTGGGTCTGCCAGATTTTCCTTGGGACCGTATTGCACAAGCTGGTGATCAGGCTCGATTGCATAGTGATGGAATCGTCGATTTATCAATCGGAACTCCAGTTGATGACACTCCAGAATTAATTCAACAAGCTCTTAAAACTGCCGCTAACGCACCGGGCTACCCAACGGCCGCAGGGATTCCTGCACTGCGCGACGCGTGGGTTGATTGGGCAAAGCGAATATTGAATGCAAATGTTAGTAGCGACGATGTCTGTCCACTTGTTGGGTCGAAAGAACTTGTTGCCTGGTTGCCAATTGTGTTTGGACTGGACGCCACAAGTGTCGTAGCAATTCCTGAACTTGCTTATCCAACCTATGCGGTTGGAGCGTTAATGGCTGGTGCGACGTACGTTACGTATACCGATGCAGCTTCAATTCCGGACAACGTGTCATTAATTTGGGTGAACACTCCAGGGAACCCAACAGGCCAGGTACTTGATGTTCAACAGTTGCGCGCGATCGTTACTCGTGGCCGAGAACTTGGTGCACCAGTAGTCAGCGATGAGTGCTACATCGAACTCGGTTGGGAAGCCCAGCCGGTTTCGGTGCTGCATCCTGATGTGTGCGGAAGTGATCTCACAGGTTTACTCAGTGTTCAGTCGTTATCTAAGCGCAGTAATCTGGCTGGCTATCGCTCGGGTGCTGTGCTGGGTGATCCTGCTCTGATTAGTGCGATTGTCTCGTTACGCAAGCACGCAGGGATGCTGATGCCAATGCCAGTGCAACATGCGTCAGTTGCCGCATTGCTCGATGATGACCATGTCCAGATTCAAAAAGACAGGTATCGCGCCCGCCGAGCGATGTTACGACCTGCTTTAGAGAATGCAGGCTTTGTGATTTCGCACTCAGAAGCTGGTCTGTACCTTTGGGCCACACGCGGTGATCACTGTTTAGTCACGGTCGCTGAATTGGCGCAAATAGGCATACTTGTAGCGCCGGGCGACTTCTACGGGCCGGCAGGCGAGAACCATGTGCGCATGGCGCTGACAGCTACCGACGAGCGGATAGCAGCGGCAGCCACTCGGCTGTCGACCATCGCGCGTAATAAGTCTTCTTGACGGCTGTTAGGTTTGTCTTATGACAGATGTAACTCTTAACCACACGGGTGGTTCGCTTGAACTCAAAGAAGTTCCAGCATCGGTTGGCTCCTCCGGACTTCTTATCGGGAACTTACTCAAAGAGACTGATCACGTCACCCTTGACTACGGTTTCATGAACACTGCGTCATGCACATCTGCCATCACATACATCGATGGAGACCAAGGAATTCTTCGCTATCGCGGGTATCCGATTGAACAACTTGCAGAGAAAAGTTCATTTCTAGAAACTTCCTATCTTTTGATTTACGGCCACCTGCCCACGCCTGCTGAGTTAACTGAATTTGAAGCACAAATCAGCATGCACACAATGGTGCACGAAGATCTTCGTCGGTTCTTTGATGGTTTCCCTCGAGATGCCCACCCGATGCCAGTTCTTAGTAGTGCAGTGAGCGCGTTGTCTACGTTCTACCAGGATTCACTTGATCCTTTTGATGAGCGTCAGGTTGAAATTTCTACGATCCGTCTGATGGCGAAACTTCCGACGCTTGCAGCCTATTCGCACAAGAAAACTGTGGGACAGCCGTACATGTATCCGGATAACAATCTTGGTTACGTTGCAAATTTCTTGAGCATGACATTTGGAGTGCCCGCTGAAAAGTACATTGTCGATGAGTCGATTGTTAAGGCTCTCGATATGCTTTTCATTTTGCACGCAGACCATGAACAAAACTGTTCCACTTCGACAGTGCGCATGGTGGGTTCATCCCAGGCGAATCTTTTTGCGTCAGTATCAGCTGGTATCAATGCATTATTCGGTCCGCTTCACGGTGGCGCTAATCAAGCGGTCTTGGAAATGCTCGAAGATATTCACTCGTCATCAGATGATGTGGATACTTTTATCAACCGTGTGAAGAACAAAGAAGATGGCGTCAAGCTCATGGGCTTTGGTCATCGGGTGTACAAGAATTACGATCCACGTGCCGCCCTCATTAAGAAGCATGCACATGAGATTCTCACATCACTTGGGGTTAACGATCCGTTATTTGACATTGCACTGCGCCTTGAAGAAGTGGCTCTCGCTGATGAATTTTTCATTGAGCGCAAGCTTTACCCGAATGTTGATTTCTACACTGGCCTGATTTACCGCGCTATCGGATTCCCTACCCGCATGTTTACTGTTCTCTTTGCGATGGGACGCCTTCCAGGTTGGATTGCGCAGTGGCACGAAATGATTTCAGATCCAGAAACAAAAATTGGTCGGCCACGACAGGTGTACATCGGCGAACCAGAGCGCGATTACCCAAAGCGTTAGTTCCGCCGATTTAGTTCAATCGTGACTGTGCTTAATTAATTCGCGTGGAGCACGGAGTTTAGGCCGCCCCAAGTACCTTCTCGATTAACTGCTTCTAGTGCTCCGGTCACTGAGTTGCGTCGAAAGAGCAATCCTGATGCACCAGATAATTCCCAGGCTTTGACAAGCGTTGCATCAGGCAAGGAAATTTTCGACCCCGCAGTGATGTAGCAACCTGCTTCTACAACGCTATTGTCGCCAAGAGAAATTCCCACACCTGCGTTAGCGCCGATGAGGCAATGTTCTCCGATAGAGATTACTTCTTTTCCGCCACCGGACAGCGTGCCCATAATGCTCGCGCCACCACCAATGTCAGATCCATCTCCAACAACAACACCCGCTGAGATACGTCCTTCAACCATGCTGGTTCCTAAAGTGCCGGCATTGAAATTAACAAAGCCCTCGTGCATGACTGTTGTGCCGCTAGCAAGGTGAGCACCTAAGCGCACCCGGTCGGCATCTGCAATCCGAACGCCTGATGGAGCAACGTAGTCCACCATGCGTGGAAACTTGTCGACACCGAAAACCGTCAGGTGGTGTCCTTTACCGCGAGCTTTGAGTTGTGTTTCAGTGAGGCGCTCGAGGGGAACAGGACCCATCGAAGTCCAAGCAATGTTAAGCAGCAATCCAAAAATGCCATCGAGATTAATAGAGCGTGGTGCAACAAGTCGATGCGAAAGTAAGTGGAGCCGTAAAAAAACATCAGCGACGTCAGTTGGAGCACTGTCAAGATCGGCGATATCGGTGCGAATAACTTCCGTGCGCACATCGCGGATTGTGTCGCTATTGATGCCTTGCTCTAATCCCAAGTGAGACGACGGCTGAGATCCCAAAACGGGCTCGGGGTACCACACGTCGAGAATTGTGCCGTCGCACACGGTTGCTAAGCCGACACCGGATGCAGTTCGAGTCTGCGTCATAAGAGGTACCTTTCGTGCCTTGTCGCTAGTTTTTCCCGTACAGGACTACGGTAGTCGTGTGAGCCTATTGAACGCCAAAGCAGACGTCGCGACTCTGACTTTTGATCTGGTGAATTTTCCGAGTGTGTCAGGCAATGAGCAGGAACTTGCTGATGATATTGAAAAGATACTCCTGGCATGCGATTGGCTAGAAGTCACCAGAATTGGGAACAGCCTGGTGGCGCGTACTCAATTTGGGCATGATTCCCGCGTGATTGTGGCTGGGCACATCGATACTGTCCCGGTAG